>NZ_JBFTLX010000320.1:0-9253 GCF_056396665.1 Cupriavidus sp. 05T313
ATCGTGCCCTATGCCGCAGGCGGCACCACCGACCTGGTCGCGCGCACCGTCGGCCAGAAAGTAGCCGAGAAGCTCGGCCAGCCGGTGGTGGTGGAAAACCGCCCCGGAGCGGGCGGCAATATCGGCATGGAGRYGGTCGCCAAGGCMSCGCCSGACGGCTACACCATCGGCTTCGGCGCGATCTCGACCAATGCGCTCAACCCGCATATCTACAAGCACGTGCCATTCGATCCGCGCAAGGACTTCACCGCGGTGAGCCTGCTCGGCACCTCGACCATCGTGCTGGAAGTCAGCAACAGCCTGCCGGTGAAAACCGTGTCGGAACTGGTCAGCTATGCCAAGGCGCACCCCGGCCTGACCTACGCGACCGCGGGAACCGGCACGTCGATGCACCTGGCCGGCGCGATGTTCTCGCAGATGACGCAGGCGGGCCTTACCCATGTGCCATACAAAGGCAGCAGCCCGGCCATCAACGATATGCTGGGCGGCCATGTGCAGGTAATGTTCGACAACCTGCCCGCCTCRCTGCCGCACATCCAGGGCGGCAAGCTGCGCGCGCTGGCCGTGGCCGGCAAGAGCCGCTCGCCCGCCCTGCCGAATGTGCCGACGCTGGCCGAGGCCGGCCTGGCTGGCTACGCTGTCGAGCCGTGGTTCGGCGTGTACGGGCCCGCCGGCATGCCCGCGCCGGTGGTGCAGGCGCTCAATGCCGCCTTCGTCGAGGCGCTGGGCAATGCGGACGTCAAGGACAAGCTGGTCCAGGCGGGCTTCAACCCGAAGGGCTCGAGCGCGGCGGAACTGCAGTCGCTGACGCTGTCCGAGTACGAGAAATTCGGCAAGGTCGCCAAGAGCGCCAGCATCTCGGTGGATTGAGCGGCGGGCCCCGCGCGCTGCCGGCCGGGACACTGCCGGGGGCGCGCGGCTGCGCATCCATTACAATCCGGCTGCACCGGGCCTTCGCGCCCACTCCAGCCGCCTACCCGCCATGAAGCAAGATCCGCGTTTCCCCAAGCTGTACATCCTCGATCACCCGCTGATCCAGCACAAGCTCTCCCATATGCGCGACAAGGACACGTCCACGCGCACATTCCGCGAACTGCTGCGGGAGATCACGCTGCTGATGGGCTATGAAATCACGCGCAACCTGCCGCTCACCACGCGTCACATCGAGACGCCGCTGGTCGAACTGGATGCACCCGTGATTGCCGGCAAGAAGCTCACCATCGTGCCGGTGCTGCGCGCCGGCGTGGGCATGAGCGACGGCCTGGTCGAGCTGATTCCTTCGGCGCRCATCGGTCATATCGGTGTCTACCGAGATGACCAGCATCGCCCCGTGGAATACCTGGTTCGCCTGCCCGATGTGGAAGACCGCAGCTTTATCCTGTGCGATCCGATGGTCGCCACCGGCTACTCCGCCGCGCACGCGGTCGACGTGCTGAAGCGCCGCGGCGTCGCGGACGAGGCGATCACCTTCGTCGCGCTGGTGGCTGCGCCGGAAGGCGTGGAAGTCTTCCAGAAGGCACACCCAGGCGTGAAGCTGTTCGTGGCCTCGCTGGACAGCCATCTGGACGAGCACGCCTACATCATTCCGGGCCTGGGCGACGCCGGCGACCGGCTGTTCGGGACCAAGAACTGAGCGTTCCCTTGAAAACGGATCAGGCCGCGCGCTCTCTGCGCCCGGCTTGATCCGCCTCAACCCGCGCGGCGAGGGGTCTGCCTAGACTGGCGGCAACGGCACATGATCCGGTGTGCCGTGCCTGACCAGGGAGACCCAGATGGCAGCCTTGAAGATCCTGTTTACCACCGGCACCGGGCTGATGAGCCTCGGCGTCATTGGCTTCATCATCGGCATGGGGTGGTTCTTCACCCGGCTGTTCCTGCGCAAGATGCGGGAAGACGAGGCGGCGGCGCAACGCCGCTGAACCGGCCGCCGGCGCCGTCCGGCTTTCGCCTATTTCTTCTTGCCGGAACCCAGCAGGCTGCCCAGCACGCCGCGGATCAGCTCGCGCCCGACTTGCGAGCCGACCGTGCGCGCCGCCGACTTGGCCATCGACTCCAGGATGGAATCGCCGCGCCCGGTCTTGCCGGTGCCCTTGGTCAGCCCGCCAAAGATTTCGCCCGCCTGGTCGAGCCAGCCGCCACCCTGCGCGGGTGCCTGCTCCGGCTGGCCTGCCGAGGGCGCTGGCGCGCCGTTGCCGGCGGTGGACGGGGATGACGCCGGCGCGACCGCCCGGCCCTTGAGTTTCTCGTAGGCCGACTCGCGATCGATCGCCTGCTCGTAGGTGCCGGCTACCAGCGACGCAGCCAGCAACTGCTTGCGCTCGTCATCGGTGATGGGGCCGATCCGGCTGCCGGGCGCCATTATCCAGGCACGTTCCGTCATGCCGGGAATGCCCTTGGCGTCGAGCAGCGACACCAGCGCCTCGCCCACGCCGAGTTCCCCGATCGCCTTCTCCAGGTCCAGGCCTGGCTTGGCGCGCATGGTGGTCGCCGCCACCTTGACAGCCTTCTGGTCGCGCGGCGTGAAGGCGCGCAGCGCATGCTGCACGCGGTTGCCGAGCTGCCCCAGCACCGTGTCGGGAATATCGACGGGATTCTGCGTGACGAAATACACGCCAACGCCCTTGGAGCGGATCAGGCGCACCACCTGCTCGATCTTGTCGAGCAGGCCCTTGGGCGCGTCGTTGAASAGCAGRTGCGCCTCGTCGAAGAAGAASACCAGCTTGGGCTTGTCGAGRTCRCCGGCCTCGGGCAGCYKCTCGAACAGTTCSGACAGCAKCCACARCAGGAAGGTRGCGTASAGCYKGGGCGMATTCAKCAGCTTGTCGGCGGCCAGGATATTCACCACGCCCTGCCCGTTCTCGGTCTGGATGAAATCATCCAGGTTGAGCATGGGCTCGCCGAAGAACGCATCGGCGCCTTGCGATTCCAGCGCCATCAGGCCGCGCTGGATGGCGCCGATCGAGGCTGCCGAGATATTGCCGTATTCGGTGGTGAACTGCCCGGCGTTGTCGCCCACGTACTGCAGCATGGCGCGCAGGTCCTTGGCGTCGAGCAGCAACAGCCCGTTGGCGTCGGCGATGCGGAATACCAGGTTGAGCACGCCCTGCTGGGTGTCGTTGAGGTCCAGCATGCGCGACAGCAGCAGCGGCCCCATATGCGAGACCGTCGCCCGCACGGGATGGCCCTTCTGCCCGAAGACGTCCCAAAGCGTGGTAGGGCAGGCGCCCCACGCCGGCTCGGGCAGGCCCAGGTCAGCCAGGCGCGCCTTGAGCTTGTCGGAGAGCTTGCCCGGCTGGGAGATGCCGGTCAGGTCACCTTTGACGTCGGCCATGAAGACCGGCACGCCCAGCCGCGAAAAACCCTGGGCCAGGCTTTGCAGCGTCACGGTCTTGCCGGTGCCGGTGGCGCCGGTGATCAGGCCGTGCCGGTTGCCCATCTCGGGCAGCAGGGCAAGTTCGAGCTCGGCGTTCTTGGCGATGAGGATGGGTTCGGCCATGGTTTCTCTGGTTGGCAGGCAGCACAGCGGCATCGCCGCGACCGTCCCCGCCCGTGCGCCGCCCCCCGTGATCGCGGGACCGGCGGCGGCGGGGCCGCGTGATAAAATGCTGGGCTGATTATAGCCAGCCCCCAGGCCGGCTCACAGACACACAACACCATCCAGCCGTGCCGCCGATCACCCGTTGTTCGCCCGGCACGGCCGGCGCGCGCCGTCAGGGCGCGCGCATCAAACGTTTTGCGCTTCGGAGAGAATCATGGCCGGTCACTCAAAATGGGCCAATATCAAACACAAGAAAGCCGCCGCTGACGCCAAGCGCGGCAAGGTCTGGACCCGCCTGATCAAGGAAATCACCGTCGCCGCGAAGCTCGGCGGCGGCGATGCCGATTCCAACCCGCGCCTGCGCCTGTCCATGGACAAGGCGATGGACGCGAACATGCCGAAGGACAACATCCAGCGCGCCATCCAGCGCGGCGTGGGTGGCCTGGAAGGCGCCAACTACGAAGAAATCCGCTACGAGGGCTACGGCCTGGCCGGCGCGGCCATCATCGTCGACTGCCTCACCGACAACCGTACCCGCACCGTGGCCGAAGTGCGCCATGCCTTCTCCAAGAACGGCGGCAACATGGGCACGGAAGGCTCGGTGGCGTTCATGTTCACCCACTGCGGCCAGTTCCTGTTCGCCCCCGGCACCGCCGAGGACAAGCTGATGGAAGTCGCGCTGGAAGCCGGCGCCGACGATGTCGTCACCAACGACGACGAATCGATCGAAGTGCTGTGCCCGCCCAACGATTTCGCCACGGTCAAGGCCGCGCTGGAAGCCGCGGGTTTCAAGGCCGAGATGGCCGACGTCACGATGAAGCCGCAGAACGAAGTCAGCTTCACCGGCGACGACGCCGTCAAGATGCAAAAGCTGCTCGACGCCCTGGAAAACCTGGACGACGTGCAGGAAGTCTTCACCAACGCGGTGATCGAGGAGTAAGGCGGGATCGGGCAAGACCTCGCCTCACGGCGGCAGCGCGGTTCGATGAGCCATGGCTGCCGCTTTTCGCATTTCGCATGCGTCATTTTTTCTGGCAGTAGATCATGAAAGTATTGGTTGTCGGCTCGGGTGGTCGTGAACACGCGATGGCCTGGAAATTGGCCCAGTCGCCCAAGGTGCAGGTGGTGTACGTGGCGCCGGGCAATGGCGGCACCGCGCTCGACAAGCGTCTGCAGAACGTGCCCCTGACGGATCCGGAAGTGCTGGCCGCCTTTGCCGAGCGCGAGGGCGTGCATTTCACGGTAGTCGGCCCCGAGGCGCCGCTGGCGGCCGGCATCGTCGATATCTTCCGTGCCAAGGGCCTGCGCATTTTCGGCCCCACGCAAGCGGCGGCCCAGCTGGAATCGTCCAAGGATTTCGCCAAGGCGTTCATGCAGCGCCACGGCATCCCGACCGCCGCCTACCAGACCTTCAACGACGCCGCCGCGGCGCATGCCTACATCGACGCGCAGGGCGCGCCGATCGTGATCAAGGCCGACGGCCTGGCCGCCGGCAAGGGCGTGGTGGTTGCCGCCACGCTGGAAGAAGCGCACGCCGCGGTCGACATGATGCTGGCCGACAACCGCCTCGGCGATGCCGGCGCGCGCGTGGTGATCGAGGAATTCCTCGAAGGCGAGGAGGCCAGCTTTATCGTGCTGGTGGACGGCAGGAACGTCCTCGCACTGGCTACCAGCCAGGACCACAAGCGTCTGCTCGATCACGACGCCGGCCCCAACACCGGCGGCATGGGCGCGTATTCGCCGGCGCCGGTGGTCACGCCCGCGCTGCATGCCCGCGCCTTGCGCGAGATCATCATGCCGACCGTGCGCGGCATGGAAAAGGACGGCATCGTCTACACCGGCTTCCTCTACGCCGGCCTGATGATCGACGCCGAAGGCAACCTCAAGACGCTGGAATTCAACTGCCGCATGGGCGACCCGGAAACCCAGCCGATCCTGGCCCGCCTGAAGACCGACCTGGTCGACGTGATGGAGCACGCGGTCACCGGCAAGCTCGACGAGATCGAACTGGACTGGGACCGCCGCACCGCGCTGGGCGTGGTGATGGCCGCTTATGGCTATCCCGACGCTCCGCGCAAGGGCGACGCCATTACCGGCATCCCGGCCGAGACCGAGGAAAGCGTGACCTTCCACGCCGGCACCACGCTCAAGGACGGCACCCTGCTGACCACGGGCGGCCGTGTCCTGTGCGTGGTGGGGCTGGCGGATACCGTCAAGGCAGCACAACGCGCGGCCTACAGCGCGGCCGAGAAGATCCACTTCGATGGCATGCAGTACCGCACCGACATCGGCTACCGCGCCATCAAACGGTAAAGGGACGAATAGATCCGCCGCGCGGCCCATGGCGGGCCGCTCACTACGATTTCTTGGCCCGTTACGGCGCTTTGCGCTGAATTTGCCGAATCCGGCCAAGTGTTGTCCCAGCCAGTACAATCATGACATCGCCATGACGGCCGGGCAGGTTGACTACCTGCCCGGCCGTCACCGCTCCGGCCACCCGCCCGCACACCATGATCGATTCCCAGGCAGTCCGTGCCTATCTGCTCGGTCTGCAAGACCGTATCACCGACGCTGTCGCCGCCATCGACGGCACGGCGTTTTCCACCGATGCCTGGGAGAAGCCGCCCACCGAGCGCCTGCGCGGCAGCGGCCGCACCCGTATCCTGGAAGGTGGCGCCGTGATGGAGCGCGCCGGCGTGGGCTTCTCGCACGTGCGCGGCGACGCGTTGCCGCCCTCGGCCACGGCCAACCGGCCCGAGCTGGCCGGCCGCGGCTTCGAGGCGCTGGGCGTCTCGCTGGTGTTCCACCCGCGCAATCCCTACGTCCCGACCGTGCACATGAACGTGCGCTGCCTGATGGCGGTGAAGGATGGCGCCGAGCCGGTCTGGTGGTTTGGCGGCGGCATGGACCTGACGCCGTACTACGGGAACGCCGAAGACTGCAGGCACTTCCACGTCACCTGCCGCGATGCGCTCGCGCCCTATGGCGGCGAACTCTATCCGCGCTTCAAGCAATGGTGCGACGAATACTTCTTCCTCAAGCACCGGGGCGAAGCGCGCGGCATTGGCGGCATCTTCTTCGATGACTTCTCCGCGCTGGGCTTCGATCGCAGCTTTGCCATGATGCAATCCGTGGGCGATGCATTCCTGGAGGCCTACCTGCCGATCCTGCAGGCGCGCAAGGATACGCCCTATGGCGAACGCGAGCGGGAATTCCAGGCCTACCGCCGTGGCCGCTATGTGGAATTCAACCTGGTATTCGACCGCGGCACGCATTTCGGGCTGCAATCGGGCGGACGCAGCGAATCGATCCTGATGTCGATGCCGCCGCTGGCAAGCTGGCGCTACGACTGGCAGCCGGAGCCGGGCAGCGCGGAAAGCGCGCTGTACACCGAACGACGTCACCCCCGCCGCCGACCGCCTCGCCATGACCGAACTGGCCGCGCAGGCGCTGTCCGACACGCGCGCGCTGGTCCATGCCAGCCGCATGGAAGTCGATCGCGCGGGCCCCAGCTACACCGTCGATACCGTGCACGAACTGCGCCAGCACTATGGCCCCACCGCTTCGCTGGCCTGGCTCATGGGTGCCGACCAGTTGCTGCGCCTGCACACCTGGCATGGCTGGCAGGAACTGTTCGCCGACGTCCACCTTTGCGTGGCGACGCGACCCGGTTTCGACCTCGCCGAACTCGATGGTCCGGTGCGGGAAGAGCTCGCCGCGCGGCGGGCGTCCACCGACCTGATACAATCCATGCCCTCCGGCCGCATGTGGATCGACCAGACGCTAGCCGTCGACCTCTCCTCCACCGCCCTACGCCAACGCCTGGCTGCCGGACAACCGGCAGATGACCAGCTGCCGTCCGGCGTGGCACACTACATCGCGAGCCGCGGCCTGTATCGGCCGACCCAGTCGGATCTGCCCATCCCGGCCCGCCCCCAAACCGATCTCAGCTGAACTGAAAAAGCACCATGGATATTCGTAAACTGCAACGCGCCATCGTCGACGGCCTCGAGGATGTCAAAGCGCAGGACATCAAGGTGTACGACACCACCCACCTGACGGAACTGTTCGACCGGGTGGTGATCGCCAGCGGGACTTCGAACCGACAGACCAAGGCGCTGGCCGCCTCGGTCCGCGATACCGTCAAGGACGCCGGCGGCCATATCGTCGCGGTGGAAGGGCTGGAAACGGGCGAATGGGTGCTGGTGGACTGCGGCGACGCGGTGGTCCACATCATGCAGCCGCAGTTGCGCATGTACTACAACCTGGAAGAACTCTGGGGCGACAAGCCGGTACGGCTCAAGCTGTCCACCGCCAAGAAGGGCCTGGCCAAGGCCAGCGAGCCCATCGACGGCGAAGACGAGGACGACAGCCCGGTGGTGCGCACCGCACGCCGCGCCACCGGCCTGCGCCCGGCCCTGGCCCGCCTGCCCGAAGGCATGAAAGAGCCTTCGCCGCCGCTTGGCCATGAAGACACCGATCCGGACGCCATCGCCACCAACCGCGCCCCGACCGTACAGAAGCGCCTGACCAGCGCGCTGGGCTCGGCCCCGGCACGCAAGGCGCCGGCCAAGTCCGCCGCGCCGCGCAAGACCGCCGCCGGTACCGGCGCGGCACGCAAGACCGCCACCAAGACCGCAGTGACCAAAACGGCCGCCAAGGCACCCGCGAAGACGGCTGCCACCAAGGCACCGGCCGCGCGCAAGCGCACCACCCGCTCGGCCTGAGCGGAACCGCTCCGCTTCCCGTCATGCAGTTGCTGATCGTGGCCGTTGGCCACAAGATGCCCGGCTGGATCGAAACCGGTTTCGCCGAGTACGCGAAGCGCATGCCACCCGAGCTGCGCATCGAGCTGCGCGAAATCAAGCCCGAGGCGCGCTCGTCGAGCAATAACGCCACCACCGTGATGCAGCGCGAGGCGGCCCGCATCGAGGCGGCGCTGCCCAAGCAATGCCGCATCGTGGCACTGGATGAGCGCGGGCGCGATCTCACCACCGTGCAACTCGCCGCCCAGCTGGGCGACTGGCAGCGCGAAGGCGGCGACGTCGCCTTCCTGATCGGCGGCGCGGACGGGCTGGATCCGGCGCTGAAGGCGCGCGCGCAGACGCTGCTGCGCCTGTCCAGCCTGACCATGCCGCATGGCATGGTGCGCGTGCTGCTGGCCGAGCAGCTTTACCGCGCCTGGTCGGTGACGCAGAATCATCCGTACCATCGCGCCTGAAGCTGGCTGGCCGCCGCCAGTGGCACGCAGCGGGCGAGGCCGGCAGGTACAATGCGACCGAAGCGGCGCATGCCGCCGGCACATTTCCCCGGATCCCCGACTGCCCTGCCGTGACCCATTCCTTCCTCTACCTCGCCTCCCAGAGCCCGCGCCGGCGCGAATTGCTGACCCAGCTTGGCGTCGCCTACGAACTGCTGCTGGCCGATGACACCGAAGACGCCGAGGCGCTGGAAACCGTTCTGCCGGGCGAGAGCCCCGACGACTACGTGCAGCGCGTATGCGCGCTCAAGGCCGAGGCCGCGCTGCGCCGGCGCGAACGGCGCGCCTTGCCCGACTCCCCGATCCTGACCTCGGACACCACCGTCTGCCTGGKCGGCGAAATCCTCGGCAAGCCCGCCGACGACGCCGACGCCGCGCGCATGCTGGCGGCGCTGGCAGGCCGCACCCACCGCGTGCTGACCGCCGTGACCGTCGTGTCCACGCTTGGCCTGCGC
>NZ_JBFTLX010000321.1:0-6902 GCF_056396665.1 Cupriavidus sp. 05T313
GCAGGTAAGTGGCCGCAAAGCCACCGAGGTTGGCGATCGAGCAGGCCAGCGCAATGCCGGCGGCGGCCGCGGTGCCGCTCAGGAAGGTCGACGGCAGGCACCAGAACACCGGGAAGGTGGCCACGATGCCCACGTTGGCCAGCGTCAGCATCAGCACGGTGGCGGAGGTGGAACCGGTGACGAAGGTGCTGCCCACCAGGCCGGCGGCGCCCGCCAGGATGGGGATCACGATATGCCAGCGGCGCTCGCGCGTCTTGTCGGAGTGGGCGCCGTTGAGCAGCATCGCGATCACCGCCACCGCGTGCGGGATCGCGGTCAGCAGGCCGATCTGCAGCGGGCTCGCCACGCCGGAGTCGCGGATGATGGTCGGCATCCAGAAACCGATCGAGTACGTGCCCATCAGCAGGCACATGTCGATCAGGCCCAGCATCCACACGCGCTTGTCGGTAAAGGCCGCCTTGAGCGAGTGGCTGCTCTCCACCAGCACGTCGGTGTCCAGGTTGCGCTGCAGGGTGCGCTTCTCGTCGGCCTCCAGCCACTTGGCGTCCTTGATGCCGTTGGGCAGGTAGAAGAACACCATCACGCCCAGCAGCACCGAGGGAATGGCTTCCAGGAAGAACAGCCATTGCCAGCCGGCCCAGCCGTGCATGCCGGCGAAGGCGGTCATGATCCAGCCGGAGATCGGGCTGCCGATCATGCTGGCCAGGGGCAGGCCCATCATGAACAGCGCAATGATCTTGCTGCGCTTGTGCGTGGGGAACCAGTAGGTCAGGTACAGCAGCACGCCGGGCAGGAAGCCGGCCTCGGCGGCGCCCAGCAGGAAGCGCAGCACGTAGAACTGCGTTGGCGTGTTGACGAACATGGTGGCGCCGGACAGCAGGCCCCACGTCACCATGATGCGGGCGATCCAGATGCGCGCCCCCACCTTTTGCAGCACCAGGTTGCTCGGCACCTCGAACAGGATGTAGCCCACGAAGAACAGCCCGGCGCCCAGGCCGTAGACCGTTTCGCTGAAGTGCAGGTCGTCCAGCATCTGCAGCTTGGCCAGCCCGACGTTGATGCGGTCGAGATAGGCGGCGAGGTAGCAGGCACAGAAGAACGGGATCAGGCGCCAGGTCACCTTGCGATAGATGTCTGGCTGCGCTGCCGCGGGTAGCACGCCCGCCGCGCCGTCTTGATACTGATACGACATGTTTACTCCTTAACTGTTTTACCGTTGTCTACCGTGTGGATGTCTTTGCCATCGCTGTCGCCGCTTGGGTGCTGTTGCATATGCAAGCAGCGGGCCAGGGCCTGTGCAGTGATGGATGTTCGATTTTTATGGTTTCCGGCGGGCTGGCCGGGATGTTACGCGCCGTCCTTGTGCAGGGGCGGCACCGCTTTCCTTCATCCGGCACTCATGTAGTGCCTTCTACATGAAGCGTTCAGCGTAAGCTACATGAAACAAGCTCGCAAGGGAGCGATGGCGGTTTTCTCCTCGGGGTTTTCCCGTGCCGCGCGGCAAGCGCGCGGCAGCGGGCGGCGGCAAGGTGRCTTGCCGCAGGAATTGACGGATCGGGGGCCTCAGGCCGGCCTGTTTTTGTTCAGTGCCTGCTTAATGAGATGGGGCTGCGCGCAGCCGCGCGAGCGTGTCGTCCACGTTTTCCCATGCGGGTTTGTCGGGGGCGAAGCGGGCGCGCAGGTAATGCACCAGCTGCGTCAGTTGGCGGTCGTCGAGGCTTTCGCCGAAGGCCGGCATATAGCCCAGTTCGCTTGCCGCCGGCGTGGGAATACCGTCGAGCAGCACGCGGATCAGGTTGTCGGGCTTGTCGCCGTGCAGGTTGGTATTGAGCGCGAGCGACGGCTTGATGCCGAACTGCCTGATGCCCTGGTCGCCCTGGTGGCAGACCGCGCAGGCATTCTGGTAAAGGCGCGCGGCAGGGCCGCCAAGCGTACGCGCCGCGGTGGCGCTGCGCTGCTCGAGCAACATGGCTTGCGCGCTTGCCGCCGCCGCATCCGGCCCGGTCTCGCCGAACGACGCCACATAGTGCGCGATGGCGCGCACATCGTCCTCGGGCAGCAGCGCCAGTTCTTCCACCACCGGCGCCATCGGGCCGGCGGCGGCGCCATGATGTGGCGCGTAGCCGGTGCGCAGGTATTCAAACAGCGATTGTTCCGTCCACGGCACCGGCGCATGCGAGAGCTTGCCCAGCGCGGGCGCCTCCCAGCCTTCGGCTTCGCCGCCGCCCAGGTAGAGGCGGCCGCCGCGTTCGGCGCCCAGCGCATTGCGCGGCGAATGGCAGGCGCTGCAATGGCCCAGGCCCTCGGCCAGGTAGGCGCCGCGGTTCCACTGCGCCGAGCGGGCCGGATTGGCCTCGAAGGGCTTGGCGCGGTGGAACAGCAGGTTCCATCCGGCCATCAGCGGACGCAGGTTGTAGGGGAAGGCCAGCGCGGTCTCGGGCGCCTTGGCGCGCACCGGCTCGGCGGCCATCAGGTAGGCGTAGAGCGCCTGCAGGTCGCCATCGCTGACCTTGGCGAAGGCGGTGTACGGGAACGCCGGGTACAGGTGCCGGCCATCGCGATGAATGCCCTGGCGCATGGCGCGCTCGAACGCCGCGTAGGACCAGTTGCCGATGCCGGTCTCGACATCGGGCGTGATGTTGGTGCTGTAGATGGTGCCGAACGGCGTATCCAGCGCCAGCCCGCCGGCATTGCGCACGCCGTTGGGTGCGGTGTGGCAGACCGCGCAGTCGCCCGCGGCGGCCACCAGCCGGCCGCGTTCGATGGTGGCGGCGGAATAGAAGCCGGCTTCGGGCGGGGCGACCGGCGCGATCGGCGCGCGCCACGGCATCGCGGTGGCGAACAGGCCGACGGCGGCGGTGGCGCCGGCCAGCAGCCAGTTGCGCTTGCGCGCGGCGCCTCGCTTGCTGGTGCCATCGGCACTGCCCTGCGCGGCAAGCGCAAGGCGGATACGTTCGCCGCTGAACGGCGGCTCGCGCAGGCGCACGCCGGTGGCGTCGAAGATGGCGTTGGCCACGGCGGGCGCGGCGGGCAGGGTGGCCGCCGCGCTGGTACCCAGCGTGGTGGTTGCCGCACCGAGTGCGCCGGCAATGCGTACCTGCGGCAACGGCACGGTGGCGAGCGCGGGCAGGCCGGCGTCGTGCCGTGCAGCCAATGCCGGTGCCGCTGTGCCCGGCCAGCTGTCGAAGGTGCCGCCGGCGATGAGTTGCTGTGCCGCCCGCGCGGCTTCCTGCTGCAAGGCCAGGGCGTTGCCCGCGCCTTGCTCGCCCGCATCGCTGTCATGGCCAAGCGTGACACCGGTCACGCTGACCTCGCCGGTGCTGGCATCGACTTCGACTTCGGCCACCCAGGCGGACCAGCTTTGCGCGGGCTGGCCCGCGTTGGCTTCGCCGGCTTCGATGGTGCTGGCATAGGCAAATCCACGCCCGCGCCGTACGTTCTGGTTCGCTTGCGTGCGTTCCCCGCGCGGCTGCCAGTTGGCTTGCGCCGCGACCCGGCGCACCAGGCCGGCCCCGCGCGCGTCGTCGAGGTGCCGCAGCCGCAAGGCCACCGGATCCTGTGCGCTGGCCGCCGCTACCTCGTCCAGGTGCGATTCATGTGCGAAGACATAGGCCCTTGCCGTCTGGCCAGGCGTGCCGGCGGCGCGCGGCAGGCCGGGCGCGCCGGCCTGCGTCACGCTCAGGCTGGCGAAGCGGTAGGGCGGCAGGATGGCGTCGCCCCTGGTTTCGTCGCTTGCGCCGGATGCATCGAGGTCAATCTCGCCGACCGGCGCCGGCGTTCCGGTCAGCCACAGGGCAAGCGGCGGGGCCGCCATCACGGCCGCGCTGCCGCGCGCATCGACAGCCGCATTGACAGCGTAAGCGGCGATCTCGCCATCGCCCGTCCACGCGCTCTCGATATGGGTATTCACCTGTGCCTGCGTGGCGCCCAGCTCATGCGCTTCCACGCGCACCCGGACCGTGCCGCCGGCGGCCTGCGCCAGCAAGGCGGCATCGGCAGCCGCATGATGGGCGTACAGCGCATCTTCGCCGGCGCGGTTGTTGTCGCTGTCCATGGCCTGCCAGCAGACCAGCGTGATGCGGTCTTCGCCGACGCCTAGCAGGGCCGCCAGTTCCATGCGCAAGGCCCCGGGGTTGCGGCTGGGCAGCCACACGCGCAGCGCGCCATCGCGCCAGTCGGCGACGGCGGTGCAACCTCTAGGTTGCAGCCCGGCAAGCGGCCATTGATAGTCTTGCGCGCTCCGGCCCGTGGCGTCCGCCATGGCCTGGGTGGTGTCACCGTGCGCGGCAAGCAGGCGGCGGGTGAGCGGCGCGCCTGGGGCCACGGGTTTGGGGGGTGCCTGCCAGCGGGCACGCAGCACGCCGGCTGCCTGCGCGGCCTGCTGCGCCGTGGCGGCGGCAATGCCCAGGAAATCGCCGCGCCGCACTACCGAAGCAACGCCGGGTAGTGCGCGCGCAGCGGCGTCGTCGCATTCAAGCAGCCGTGCGCTGCGCAGGCTGCCTGCGTGCCATTCCAGCACGGGAGGGCGTATCACGTGGCCTGCCAGCCATTGCCGCTCGGGCGGCGGCTGCCATGCCGTCACGCTGTCCTGGCCGATCACGAGTTGGTCGCGCCCGCTCATGGCGTGCCTTCCGGGGCGGCAGCCTGCCGCAGCAGCACGGCGGCGCGCCGGACCGCGCGCAGGATCTCCACATGCGTGCCGCAGCGGCAAAGGTTGAAGCGCAGTGCCTCGCGGATCTGCGCTTCGTCGGGGTCCGGGTTTTCCGCCAGCAGGGCCTTGGCGGTCATGATCATGCCGTTCAGGCAATAGCCGCACTGCGCCGCCTGTTCGTCGATAAAGGCCTGCTGCACCGGGTCGGGCTCGCCCGGCGCGCCCAGCCCGTCGAGCGTAGTGATGGCGCGCTGCGCCACCGCTTTCACGGGGATCACGCAGGAACGCGCCGCCACGCCATCCACCAGCACCGTGCAGGCGCCGCACTGCCCCAGCCCGCAGCCGTATTTAGGACCGTTGCAGGCCAGGTCGTTGCGCAGGATATAGAGCAGCGGCGTGCCGGGATCGACCTCGGCATCGAGCTGGTATGTGGTTCGGTTGACCCGGAGGCACAGGGGGCGGGGCGTGTTCATCGTGGGGCTGGGGGCGTTTTAGAACATCACTCGCGTGGCCGGGCGCCCGTTTGGGGGCGCCCGGCGGTCTTGCCGGGACGTGGCTCAGGCTGCGACGGCCACGCGCCCGGCTTCCACCAGTGGCACGCTGAACACATCGTAACCGAAGCACCAGTCCGGGTTCTCGTTGGTGCGCAGCCACGTGTTGTTGTGCGAAACCAGTTGCACCTTGCTGGCGCGCTCGGCACGGTTGGCCTCGTACAGCGCGAAGGCGGCGCCGAAGTCCGATACGCCGGTCTGGTCCAGGCAGCGCGCCAGCATGGCGGCGTCCTCGATGGCCATCGCCGCGCCCTGTGCCATGTGCGGCTTCATCGGGTGGCAGGCATCGCCGAGCAGCACCAGGCGGCCGCGGCTCCACACCGGCAGCGGATCGCGTTCCAGCAGCGGCCACTTGGTCACTTCCACGGTGCCTTCGATCAGCGATTGCACGCCTTCATGCCAGCCGTCGAACGCGGCGCGCATTTCCTCGATGCTGCTGGGCAGCCAGCTCTTGCTCATGTCCCAGGTGGGCTCGGGCACACCGGTCACGTAATAGATTTCGTCGAGCTTGCTGGTGTCGAAGTAGACCATCATGTGGCGGTCGTCGGACCACCACTTGGTGCAACGTTCGTGGGTGAAGCCTTTCACGCGCGAGATCGGGAACACGGCGCGGTGCGCCACGTAGCCCGTGTACTTGGGCGGCTCGGCGCCCAGCAGGCTTTCGCGGATGCGGGAGTTCACGCCGTCCGCGCCGATCACGATATCGGCTTCATCGACGGTGCCGTCGGCAAAGCGCAGGCGCACCACATGGCCCAGGTCTTCCACGCTGGCCAGCTTCTTGTCGAACAGCAGCGTGCCGGGCGCCACCGCTTCGGTCAGCAGGGCATGGAAGTCGCCACGGTGCACGGTCAGGTAGCTCGCGCCATAGTGCGACACGGCATAGTCGCCAAGCGGGATCTGCGCGATCACTTCGCCGCTTTGCCAGTCGCGGCTGTACCAGAAGTCCGGGTGGCAGCCCATGTTGTTGAGCGCATCCTCCAGGCCGATCCTGCGCATGACCTTCATGACATTGGGCCCGACGTGGATGCCGGCGCCCAGGCGCGAAAACGCCGGCGCCTGCTCATACAGCCTGACTTGATGTCCGGCGCGCTGCAGCAGGGCGGCCGCGACCGTCCCTCCCAGTCCGGCGCCGATCACTGCGATGCGTGGTTTGCCTTGCACGATGTTTCTCCTGGCGGTGTGATGTGGGTCTGAACAGGCCGTCTGGCCAATCGATGAATCGAGTGTACACACGAGAAATTTGCTTGTAAAGAAATGACATGCCACCCCTATGGAAAACCCTGATATCAAAGTGACTGAGCCGATTCAATGCCCATCATGCGTGAAAATACGCACCATTAAAGGGGTTGGTTCATTAAGCGGGCACTGAAATAGTGCCTATTCCTCCAGTCATGGTTTTGTTGTGCAAATAGCGTGTGTACACTACAATCGTTCGCAGGCTACGGAGACCATTGAAGGCTCCGGGCCGGCCGTGCAGGGCGCTGCCGCGAAGACGGGCGCCAGGGCGGGTGGACAGAACACATAGATGACGGAGTCGACAGTGCAGAAAATTTTCCGTATCGGCCAGATCGTGCCGAGCTCGAACACCACCATGGAAACCGAAATCCCCGCGATGCTGCTGGCGCGCCAGCAGGTGCGGCCCGAGCGGTTCACCTTCCACTCCAGCCGCATGCGCATGAAGAAGGTGGTCAAGGAGGAAC
>NZ_JBFTLX010000322.1:0-6886 GCF_056396665.1 Cupriavidus sp. 05T313
GCCAGCATCGCCCGTACCTGGGCGTTCCTGATTGCAGCGATGATCCTGTATATCCCGGCCAATCTRCTGCCCGTGATGGACACGAGTTCGCTCTTCGGCTCGGAGGAGGATACGATCCTGAGCGGCGTGGTCTACCTCTGGACCTCGGGCTCCCGGTTGTTGGCATGCGTGGTATTCATTGCGAGTATCGCGGTGCCGATGCTCAAGATCATCGCCATGCTGTTTCTCGTCAGTTCGGCACAGTTTCACTCGCGATGGTTGCGTGAGAGGCGGGCGCGCATCTATCGTCTGGTGGAAATCGTCGGGCGCTGGTCGATGCTCGATATCTACGTCATCACGCTTCTGGTTGCGCTCGTGCAGTTCAGTTCGCTGGCGACGATCAAGGCCGGCCCGGCCTCGGTCGCGTTTGGTGCGGTGGTGGTGCTGACGATGTTCGCCGCTATGTCGTTCGACCCGCGTCTGATCTGGGATGCCGTGGAGAAGGATCGTGGCTAATCCTCCTGAACAAGGCGACGAACCCGGCGCGCCTGACTTTCCCGAGGTGGTCGCCACGCAGCACTCGCGCTGGCGCCTGCAACTCGTCTGGCTGGTGCCGCTCATCGCAGTGCTGATCGGCGGCTGGCTGGCGGCACAGGCGATCCTCCAGAAAGGCCCGACCATCACCATCAGCTTCAAGACCGGCGAAGGTCTCGAGGCGGGAAAGACCAAGATCAAGTACAAGGATGTGGACATCGGCGTAGTCAAGAGCGTCATCCTGTCAAAAGACCATCGCGGCGTCATTGCAAGCGCTGAACTGGCCAAGGACGCGTCGGACTTGCTGGTCGACGACACCCGCTTCTGGGTCGTGCGGCCGCGCATCTCCGGCGGCACCGTATCGGGCCTGGGTACGCTGCTGTCCGGCTCGTATATCGGCACGGACGTCGGCAACCAGACCAAGTCGCGACGCGACTTCGTCGGCCTCGAGACCCCGCCGGTTTTCGCGAAGGATGTCCCCGGGAAGGAGTTCGTGCTCAAGAGCGAGGATATGGGCTCGCTCGATATAGGCACTCCCGTTTTCTTCAGGCGCTTGCAGGTCGGCCAGATTTCCTCCTACAACATGGACGCCGACGGAAATGGTGTCACGCTGCGGGTCTTTATCAATGCACCCTACGACAAGTATGTGCACGCCGATACGCGCTTCTGGCACGCAAGCGGTGTCGATGTGTCGCTCGATACAAGCGGCGTGAAGGTCAATACGCAATCGATGGTCGCGATCCTCATTGGCGGGGTCGCGTTTCAGTCCCCCGATGATGCAGAGAGTGGACCGCAGGCTGAGGCCAACGCCCAGTTCGATTTGTTCCGCGACCGTGCGGAGGCGATGAAGCGCCATGACAAGATTGCCGAGACATTCGTGTTCAGCTTCAGGGAATCGGTACGCGGCCTGACGGTCGGTGCGCCCGTCGATTTCCGCGGCATCGTGGTGGGCGAGGTGACAGGGATCTACACGCGCTTCGACCGGGAAAAGAAGGAGTTCAGCATTCCGGTCGAAGTGCGGATCTATCCGGAGCGTTTCACGTCGCGGTATGAGACGGGAGTCAAGGGGGGCAGGCTCACGGACAACCCTCACGCGCTTGCTGTGTGGCTGGTCGAACATGGCTTCCGCGGGCAGCTTAGAACCGGCAACCTGCTGACCGGGCAGCTCTACCTCGCGCTGGACTTCTTCCCCGCGGCTCCCAAGGCCACGGTGGACTGGGACGCCAAGCCGCCTGAGTTGCCTACGGTTCCGGGCGGCCTGCAGTCTCTTCAGGACTCGATTACAAGCCTGGTTGCCAAGCTCAACAAGGTGCCGTTCGAGGGCATCGGGAAGGATGTCCGAGTGACCTTGCAAAATGTGGACAAGCTGCTCAAGACGCTCGATGCGGAAGTGGCGCCGGAGGCGCGCGCCGCGATTGTGTCGGCGCGCACGGCGCTCGATTCGGCCAACAGCGCGATGCAGCCGGACTCGGCACTGTCGCAGAGTACAGCCGATACGATGCGGGAGCTGTCACGCACGGCGGCATCGCTTCGCGCTCTCGCGGACTATCTCGAACGCCATCCGGAAGCGTTGATTCGCGGCAAGACGGAGGACAAGAAGTGATGCGCTCTCTTCTTCTGATAGCTGCGGTACTTGCGGTTTCGGTGCTCGGTGGTTGCGCGAGTTCGCCTCAGGCGGTTTTCTATACCTTGAGTCCGGAGCGGACAACGGTGCCCGTTGAGGCCAGTGTCGCGCCACTTGCTATCTCGATCGGGCTGGTGGCGGTGCCGGACATTGTCGACCGCCCGCAACTGGTGTTGCGGGTCAATGCGACGCAGGTAAGGATCGACGAGTTCGCCCGCTGGGCCGAGCCGCTGAAGAGCCAGGTTGCGAACGTGATGGCTGCAGACCTGGCCCAGCTGTTTCCCGGTGCGCATGTTTCAAGCTATTTGCAATGGGCTGATCGTGCGACGGCGTACCAGGTTGCGGTCGACATCCAGCGCTTTGATTCCGCACCGGGCGATGCGGCGTCGATCTCGGTGTTGTGGCTGGTGCGGCCGCCAAAGCAGGGGACGCCGGTGAGCGGCCGCAGTATCGTGAGCGAGCCTGCCGGCGCTCAGGGTTACGATGCGCTGGTCGCTGCGCACAGCCGGGCGCTGGCCGCGGTCTGCCGCGATATTGCCGCGGCGATCCGCACGACGCGTGGAGAGTGACAACTTGGGATCGGCGCCGGCCGCATGGAGCGAATCAGGGGTCGGGCTTCGCCGCGGTCCGCTGTTTTTGCGGAAGGCGCTCGCCCAGCGATTCATAGATTGGCGGACAGCGCAACATGATGGGGACGACCATCGCGGTGAAGCAGGCTGTGAGCATGGGCAACAGCAATGTGAAGCTTGCCGTCATCTCCGTCACCAGGACGATGCCGGTGATCGGGGCGCGCACCACTGCCGTAAAGAAGGCCGCCATGGCGACCACGGCGAACGCGCCGGGAGAAGCGGCCACGCCCGGGAACCAGTGAATACAGATCCTGCCGAAGACAAGGCCCGTCTGCGCGCCCAGAACGAGCATCGGCGCAAACAGGCCGCCTGGCGTACCCGCGGCGTACGATACGGCTCCGAGGCCGAAGCGGATCAGGAACACCAGCGCGATGCCGGAAAGCGCGCCCGTTCCCGCGAGAGCGCGCTGTGTGATTGCGTCGCCGCCACCCACCAGGTCCGGAGCAAACCACGCGAGTAGTCCGACCCCGGCCCCGACAAGCGCGGCGCGCACTTCGGCCGGCCAGCGGGCGAGCCCATCGGCTGTGGCTAGCGCCCAGAGGATCGTGCGGCAATAGGCGACCCCTGCAAGGCCGACGACCACACCGAGCGCGAGGTGCGCCGGCACCGTTCCGGCACCGGGAAACGGTTGTGCTGCCAGCTGGAAATCCGGCAGATCGCCGTGGATCAGGCGCGCTACCGCAATGGCGCCCGCCGACGCGCCGAGCGCAGCAATGGCCGTGCGCGTCTCGAACCGGCGCATCAGTTCTTCGAGGACGAACACCGCGCCGGCGATCGGCGCATTGAACGCCGTCGCCAGTCCAGCACCCGCGCCAGCCGCGAGCAGAACCCTGCAGTCGTCCGCGTTGCGGCGAACCAGTGTCCCGAACAGGTGGGCGATCGACGCACCCATTTGCACGGTGGGGCCTTCGCGGCCCAGGGCCAGCCCGGCGCCGATGGCGAGCACGCCACCAAAGAACTTGACCGGGACGAGCGCGAGGGGTGCGGCAGGCTGGTCGGCGCTCAGCACGGCCTCGACGTGAGGGATGCCGCTGCCGCTCGCCTCTGGCGCGAAGCGCCTGACGAGCCATGCCGCCAGGGCGGTCGAGGCCGCGGCGGCGAACAGGACGAGGACCAGTCCGATGACGTGCCCGTGTGCCCACGAGACGAACAGGCCGCGTAGTCTGTCCGCATGCTCAAGCGCCAACCGGAAGAGCGTCCCCAGCAGTCCGGTGGCCGCTCCCACGATGAGGGACGCGATGGCGAGCGCGACCAGCCCGCCGCGCTGTCGGTCGACATCGGTGCTGTTCATGATCTACGCATATCTACGCAAGCGCCAAGGCCRCTCGCGCAGGTAACGGCAGCGAACGCGGAGCGCGGGGCGATCTACGACGGTGTGCAGGCGCCAAATAGTACGAACACGTCTTCGCGGTTCACAAGCGTCGCGGACATGGAGCCGGTCTTGGTGTCGAGCGCAATGCTCCAGCCGTAGCCCAGCTCCGTGCCGATAAGAAGCAACTGCCCATTGCTTGGCTCCATGAAGCGGATGTCGGTGGAACGCTGTGGTCCCGACACGGTCTTCTTTGCGAAATTGATTTTCATGAATTGCGGCGCGCCCAGGATCGCAGGAAGCGTTCGATAGCAGACCTCCCCGATATCGCAGAAGTGTGCGTCGACGGTGGCGCACAAGAGCGGCTTGCTGCCGTCGAAGTCCGCGGCGAGCACCCATGCAGGTGTTGCACAAACAAGGGTAGCGAGGGCGGTTGCCCGCAATGTCTTCAGCATGGCGCTTCCTCCTGCCTGTCGTGAACCGGCCAGCGAAAGACGGGGCAACGGACTGGCTGGCCGGCGCCCCGATGATGCTGACGTGATCGCTACTCGACCGTGTAGCCACGGCCAGTCATGCATGCCGCCACCGCACGGTTGTACGTCGAAAGCTGACCCGATGCCTGCTGCTGCATGCTTTGTTGCTGCATGTCCATTTGTTGTTGTTCGCGCCGCATCCGCATGCCGGAGCCCATCGTGCCGACGAGCGCACCGACCGCGGCTCCCTCGCCCCAGTGGCCGCCCGCGGCCCCGCCGATCAGGGTCCCGAACAATGCGCCACCCCCGGCGCCGCGAAGGAGCCGGCCTTGCTGTTGTTGGGGTGGCGGACTTTGGGCCATGCGCTCCGCGAGCGCGACAGGATTGACGCCGGTGGTTTGCTGCGCCCACGACTGGCATTCCGCGGTATCGGTTTGCTGGCGCTGCGGACTCTGTCCCCTTGCGGGGTAGATGATGGGTTGCTGCGCTGCTGCGGCCGATGCCAGCGACGCGATTGCCAGGCCGATCAGAGTTCGAGCAGTTCCTTGCATGGCTCCAGGTCCCGGGTGTCATTCGCTACGGCGTCACCGCCCGATTGATCCGGGACGGTGAGAAAACCTCTCCGGCCTCAGGCCGGAACTCGCGCCCGGCCCGTGGGAATGCCAGGATCGGGCCGCTCATCTCGTGCAGAGGTGACTGGTGGTTGCAGGACGCGCATACGCTTCGATGCGTCCACGATGCTTCGCGGTTCGCCACGGCTGTAGGCAATATTGGTATCGCTGGCGCTCAAAGGCAATTGGACCTTGGTCCAATAGGGTACCGGCGCCGCAGACTCTCCGGCATCGTTCACGATCGGTTCGCGCCGGACCCTTCGCCCGCAGCCCGTAGCGACACCAGCCGCGCAAGCACGATCGCCGGATAAAGCTGGCCGATCAGCGCCTCAAGAATCGCAAGCGCCCGCGCAGCGTTGGCGACCGGCGTGATGTCGCCATAGCCTACCGTCGTCAGCGTGACAAAGCTGAAGTAGAGCCAGACCGAGCGATCCGAAGCCGTGTCGGTGTTCGGGATTCCAGTGTAGGCGCCGGGAACGTGAACGCTGACGAGCTGGTCGGCTTCCGCCCAGACAACCCCGATCAATATATAGAGGGCCACGGCGCCCAGGATCCGGTCGAATGTCACCGTGCCGGGGCTGAACACCTTGATCCCGATGACCACGCCAAGAAGGCCAAGTGAAACAAGCACGGTTTCGTCAAGTATCCCCTGCGAATGCGCCGGCGCAAAGAGCCATCCCGCCCAGCGCACCAGGATGGCCGCAGCGGCGACCAGCGCGACCATCAGGAACTGCAAGCGGCGGTCCGACACCGCCGCCACGCCGGTCAGGAGAATCAGCGACAGGAGCAACTCCCGCATCAGCCGCGCGTAGAAGCTGTCCGGCGCCACTGAAAACGGTACGACGAACACGAGCAGCAGGAGCAGGACCAGGAGCGCTACCATGCTCCCGGCGCGTATTTGCTGCGCGTGCTCACGCCACCATTGCGCATGTGCCATAGCCGCTCCCATCCGCGTCGGAAGCGGGCGGGGCCATGCCGGCGCACAGTCTCGACGCATTGCGCAGTGAACCTAGCACCACTGAAGAGCCGGCACTATGGGACCTTGGTCCAATTGCGTCATGGCGAGCGGGGAGCAAGATATGGCTGGGTCCCTCTTTTCCAATGCCGCTCCGTCGCGGCGCCTGCCATCCCAATATGTCGTGCCAGCCATCCGCGGTGCGTGCCGCACGAGGCGGCGGGGACCCCAGTGAATCGGGGGGGCAAGGCCAGGTCCGCCGGGCCGCGGTGTTCTCGGGTAGCTCTCTGGATACCCACGGGCGCTGCGCTCATGACCACATGCGGAGGGTTGAAGCATGAATCACATCGTCATCGCCCTGATCGTGTTCGTGTGCGTATTCGGCAGTTCGCTGGTCGGCATGTACACGCGCGCCGTGCTGCCGGAGAACCACCTCAGCGATCAATCAATCGGTGTTGTCAAAATGGCGACCGGCCTGATCGCAACGATGGCCGCGCTGGTGCTCGGGCTGCTGGTGTCGTCGGCAAAGGGCACGTTTGACACCACGAGCGCCGAGCTTGTGCAGAATTCCGCCAGCGTCATCCATCTCGATCGCGTGCTGGCCAAGTATGGGCCGGAAACGCGCGAGGTCCGGGGCTTGCTCAAGAGTATCTACGCCGAAAAGGTCCAGATCCTCGGTTCTTTGGACGAGACACAGTTGGGGACGCTGGGTAATGCCGAAGCGGTCAGCCGGCTGGAAGAGTTCCAGCGCGCGCTGGAGGCACTGGCGCCC
>NZ_JBFTLX010000323.1:0-11312 GCF_056396665.1 Cupriavidus sp. 05T313
ACATCATGGCGTAGCGCGCCGCGGCAGCAACCGAGGAGAGTGAATCATGTCCTTGCTATTACTGGGGAATATCGACAGCGCCACCACCGATGACGAGATCAGGGAATTCCTGGTCAAGTACGGCTTCCCACCGTTTGACGAAATCGAGCATGTTCCGGGGGACGGGTCGCGGCCAGCCGTGATGCTGACCTTCCATGCCCTCGAGCCGGATGCATTGCGCAAGCTTCAGCCGCGCATCCAGCACATGTTCTGGAAAGGCCACAACCTCAGCGCGCTGGTCATGGCGGAGCGCTATAGCTGATCTCGCGGGGCCGGGCGAAGCGCG
This sequence comes from Cupriavidus sp. 05T313, assembly GCF_056396665.1. NCBI lineage: Bacteria > Pseudomonadati > Pseudomonadota > Betaproteobacteria > Burkholderiales > Burkholderiaceae > Cupriavidus > Cupriavidus sp. 05T313. Next base: position 326 of record NZ_JBFTLX010000323.1, read on the forward strand.
GTGAAGGGAGCTGTTGCATGAGTATTCTGAACTGGCTGCGCCGGCGTGACGCCGGCGCGCACCCGCATGACGAGCAGGAGATCGCCGGGTTGACGGAGCGCGTGCTCAGGCTCAGCCCGCGCCTGCGGCTGGTGCCGCGCTACGAGCAACGGCTCGGCCCCGCGATCGGCATGGCGCTCGATTATGTGCGGGGCCTCGTAGCCGGCCTCCCTGCGCCGCTGGAAGCCAGCAAGGCGGCGTGGGGATCCGACCCCTATATCCACGCTTTCTTCGGCACCGCGCATGATGTGGAGCTCGCCTTCAGCCGCTCATCGGACCTGCGCGAGTTTTTCGAGGCGTCGGCGGGCGCGCAGGATGCCTGCGCCGTGCTGGGCATGACGATGACGGAGCGCCATACGCTGGGCGTGGCCCTCGAAGGGGATGTGATGCGTGCCGAGGTGCCGCAGACCACGGTCAGTTTCAGTGACCATCAGGTCAGGATCTGCGGCACGACAGATGCGGCGCTGCGCGAGGAGATCGTGCGGAGAATGCTGGATCAGATGGTCCTTCAGAGCCTTTCCAATATCGCTGCCGATACATCGCGGCGCGATGTGCTGGAGCGCGAGCATGGCCTGCTGAAGGCGCGCTTGCGCCTGCTGGAACGGCAGAGCACCGGTATGCGTTCGGTGATGGGCGGCGACGAGCAGGCGGACGCCGGGGAACGGGCCCGGCTGCGCGAGCAGATCGAACAGAACGACAGGGAACTGGGCGAACTGGGTGACAAGTCCGGCGCGCTTGACCGCCAGCTGGAAGGCATGGCGGCGGTGTTCAAGGATGCAAGGTCGTGCTTCTCCATCGAAAGCCAGCGCAGGCGGCTAAGCCTGATGAATGTGCTTTTGCCGGAAGGCAGCACGGTGCCCGGGCATGAACTGGAGTTGCTGACGGCGCGCGTTCCCGGCGATCCGCCACTGGTGCGTACGTTCGCACTGGTGCGCTTCGCACGCGCAGCGATGTTGTCGTGCACGAGCCTGCTCGACGAGGCCGAGCGCTTGCTGTAGCGGCGAGCGGGTGAAAGCGGGTTTCTGGTGTTTCAAAGGAGAGGAAAATGCAAAGCAAGAAATTCCTGATGGTGGCCGCCCTTGCGGTGATGGCGGGCTCGGCGATGGCGCAGCCGGAAACCAAGGTGGACGTCGCGAAGGCGCCGGGCCAGGTGACCGTGGGAGGGGTAACCAGCGTCACGGCCACGGTGACAGCCATCGACGCGGCGACCAGAACGGTTTCGCTGAAGGACAAGAAGGGCAAGGTGACGAGTCTTGCGGTGGGTGAGGAAGCGCGCAATTTTGACCAGCTGAAGGTTGGCGACGTGGTGACTGTCGACTACAGGGAAGCCATGACGCTGACGCTCAAGAAGGAGGGGCGCGGCAAGAGTTCGATCAGCGAGAGCGCGACGATGAACCGGTCCGAACCGGGCGCCAAGCCGGGCGGCACAGCCGGGCGCGAAGTGACTGTCCTTGCCGACGTCGTCGCGGTCAATGCCAAGACGAAGATGGTCACCTTGAAAGGGCCCAAGGGCAATACGCTGGACCTGAAGGTTGACGACCCGGCGCAGTTGAAGGACATCAAGAAGGGTGACCAGGTAGAAGCTGTATACACCGAGGCGCTCGCGGTATCCGTCAAGCCGGCTGCGGGGAAGTAAGCAGCGATGGAGCGCGGGGGATATGCATCCCCCGCTGACGAAGCCGCAGTGAAACTCGCGGTGCGYAGCGGCAAGCCCTGCGCAACCTGCGGCCAGTCCGGGCAGATCACGCGTCAACGAGGAGCTCGCGGGAAGCGGCCGGGAGCCATGCATCCATGCATCCCAAGCGGGAGCGGTCCCGATATGGATCGTAGTTGTGACATTGGCGGATCGAGCCCATGGACCGGAAATCGTCAGCATCATCCCGCGGCGGCGTAAGCCTGCTGGTGCCGGAGTGGATCCGCGCGTACCAGAAGGACTGGGTCGCGCCGGATGTCGTCGCCGGGCTCACCGCCGGTGCCGTTGTCATTCCGAAGGCGCTGGCCTATGCAACAGTGGCGGGCTTGCCGGTCCAGGTCGGGCTCTATACGGCGTTCCTGCCGATGGTGATCTATGCCTTCCTCGGAACGTCGCGCCCGCTTAGCGTCAGTACTACGGCAACGCTAGCCATTCTCGGTGCGGCGGCGCTCGGTCGGGTGGCGCCGGGCGGGGCTCCTGCCAGCCTGCTGGCGGCCTCGGCGACGCTTACCCTGCTCGTCGGCGCCATCCTTGTGCTGGCTTCGCTGCTGCGGCTTGGCTTCGTTGCCAACTTCATCTCGGACCCTGTCCTGACCGGGTTCAAGGCCGGGATTGCCGTCGTGATCGTGCTCGATCAGGTGCCGAAGCTGCTGGGCATACACTTTGCCAAGGGTTCGTTCTTCCACAATTTGCTGGCCATCGTCACCGGGCTGCCGCATACATCGCTCACCACGCTGGCTGTCGGCGTCATCACCATTGGCATGCTGCTGGTCATGGAGCATGTCTCGCCCAAGGCGCCCGCACCGCTGATCGCGGTGGCAGCCGGGATCGCCGCCGTGAGCTTGCTCGGCTTGCAGGCGCACGGCGTGGAGACCGTCGGCCAGGTGCCAACGGGCCTGCCGACGCCCGTCCTGCCGGATCTTTCGCTGATTGCGGAACTCTGGCCGCCTGCCGTTGGCATTGCGTTGATGAGCTTTACCGAGTCCATCGCGGCGGGCCGTGCGTTTGCCAGGAGGGGAGAACCGGCACCCGTGGCAAACCGGGAGTTGCTGGYGATCGGCGCCGCAAATATCGGGGGAGCCCTGCTGGGCGCCATGCCGGCGGGCGGCGGGACGTCGCAGACCGCGGTGAACCGGCTGGCCGGTGCATGCACACAGCTGGCTGCACTGGTTACCGCGGCGCTGGCGCTGGGCACAATGTTGCTGCTCGGACCGTTTATCGCAAAGATGCCGCACGCCACGCTGGCTGCCGTGGTCATTGTGTACTCGGTCGGCCTGATCGATCCGGTCGAGTTTCGCGCGATTCTCCAGGTACGCCGCACGGAGTTTATCTGGGCGGTGACGGCGATGGTCGGCGTCGTGCTCCTCGGCACGCTGCAGGGCATTGTGGTGGCCATCGTAGTCTCGCTTTTGGCGCTGGCGCACCAGGTATCCGATCCGCCGGTCTATGTGCTCAGGCGCAAGCCGGGCACGCATTTGTTCCGGCCGGTGGGGCCTGAGCATCCGGAAGACGAGAGCTTTCCCGGCTTGCTGTTATTGCGCCCGGAGGGCCGTATCTTCTTCGCCAATGCCGGGCGCATCGCGCAAAAGATGCGTCCGCTTATGGCTGATGCCGACGCGCGCGTTATCGCGCTGGATCTTGGCGCTGTGTTCGATCTCGAGTACACAGCGCTCAAGATGCTGACGGAGGCGGAAAAGACATACCGCGAAGGCGGTGGAATGCTGTGGCTCGTCGGCATGAACCCCGGCGTGCTGGCGCTGGTGCAGCGCTCGCCGCTGGGCCAGGAGCTAGGGCGCGAGCGGATGCTGCCGGATCTGGACCAGGCGGTTGCCCGGTATCAGGCGTCGCGGGAGCCGGCCGGGGGGCGGTGAGGCTGCCGCGCCCGAGTCGGCGCGCCATGTCAGGCCTTGATTTCGTTCGTAAGCGGCTTGCCGGACTCGCATGCGGTGACGCTGCGCAACGTCGTCTGGCAAATCGTCGTCATGGCTTCGTGCGTGAAAAAGGCCTGATGGCCGGTCACGATGACGTTTGGAAAAGAGACCAGTCGCTGAAGCACGTCATCGGTGATGATGGTGCTGGAGAGATCCCGGAAGAAGATATCCGCCTCCTGCTCGTACACGTCGAGGGCCAGCCCGCCCAACTGTCCGCTCTTCAGCGCCTCGATCGCGGCCTCGGTGTCGATCAGCCCGCCACGGCTGGTGTTGACCAGCAATGCCCCGCGCTTTGTGCGCAGCAGCATGTCGGCATTGATGATGTGGCGCGTCTGCGGGGTCAGCGGGCAGTGCAGTGAAATGATATCCGCGCTGGCGCCGATTTCGCCGGGTAGGGCGTAGCGCGCGCCCAAGGCCTCGAACTCGGGCGTGGGGAATGCATCGTAGCCGACGACGTTGCATCCGAAGCCGAGCATGATCCTGGCGAACACACAGCCGATCTTGCCGGTACCCACCACGGCGACGGTTTTGCCGCAGAAATCGAATCCCATCAACCCGTCGAGGGAAAAGTTGAAGTCCCGCGTGCGGTTGTACGCACGGTGAATCTTGCGATTGATCGCCAGCAGCAAGGCAACGGCATGCTCCGCGACCGAATTTGGCGAATAACTGACGACGCGAACCACCTTCATGCCCAGCCTTTCCGCGGCTTTCAGGTCGACGTTGTTGAATCCGGTGCAGCGCAGTGCCGCGGTGATCTGTGCGAACAGGATTTTTGCAACCGTCATCGAAGGGAAAATCATGGCATAGCCGAGGTCCGTCCGATCCGTGGGGGCGACGCGATTGGCAAAGGCAAGGATGGCCGGGTTCCCCGTCGCCCCGCTGATGACGCCTGCGGTAGTGTCAAACGGCAGCTTGAAGATCCACAGGCAACACAATGCGGTGATCAGCACCAGTGCCAGGACAATGGCAACGCTGTAAAGCAGGAACCAGGCTCCCGCTACGCCGATCGTGGCGAAGAACTTCGGCCCGGAGGAAATGCCCACCTGCGCCAGAAAGATGGTGAGGCCGAAATTGCGCAGGACCAGATTGGCCGAGAGGGGCATGGTCCAGACGAACGGTCCGGAGCGGCGAAGCTTGCCAAGATAAAGGGCGACCAGCAGCAGCGCGGCCAGCCCGAGGGTCAGCTTGCCGACGCCTGGAATCGGCAGCGGGATGATGCCTGCCAACAGCCCCGCGGCCGCACCGATGCCGATCGAGATGAAGCTCAGTTCGGCGGTGCCCTTGATGGAGTCGCCGAAGAACTTGCGTATCGATTTTGCGTGGGCACGATTCACCAGCAGGCCGACCCGGTCGCCGACCTCAAGGATAAGATCGGGGCCGGGCAATATATCGGCATCGCCCCTGCGCACATGGGCAATCGAGCAGACGACGCCTTCCGGAAACCGGATATCGCGCAGCGCCAGTCCGACCACGTCGCGGCTCGACGCAAATACGCGAGCATAGTCAAGATCCTCCCGATGGCTGCTGATCCGTCCCGGTTGCAGCTCTCCCAGGAAGGCGGCGGCTTCCTGAAGTGCCGCCGGGTCCGTGGCAGTCGCAAGCAGGACATCGTCCGTTTGCAGAACGAGGTCGTCCGTGGGCAGCTGGTTATGGTGTTCGCGGCGCACCGCGGCAATCGCCAGGCCTGCCGGCAGGCGTGCCTTCAGTTCGGAGAACCTGAGGCCAATGACTTCGCGGTTTCTCAGGGCGATTTCGGCCGTTTCAATGCTCTTTGCCGGAGGTGCCTCGATCTTTGCCTTGAGCACCGCGCCAAGTCCGTAAAGGATCAGGATCGGACCGGCGACACCGAAGGGATACGCCACGCTGTAGCCAACCGCGGCGCCGTCGCCTTTCATGGTAGCAATGATCGCCTGCAAGGTCGCCGTGCTGGTCCCCGAGCCCGCGAACATCCCCAGCGACTCATCGAGTTTGACACCGAACAGCGGCACCAGCGCCAACGAGACAAAGCCGGCACCGGCTACGCCCAGTGCGGCCGCCGCGTTGGCCTTCAGTCCGTCGGCGCTTGTCAGGCCCGCAAAAAACTGGCCGCCGTATTGGATGCCGATGCCATAGAGGAATAGCAGCAAGCCGAGGGTGCCGAGAAGGGCGGGTGGAGCCGCCTTGGGCGCAAACCCCCCAAGCGCCAATCCGACAAAAAGTACGGCCCCGGACCCTAGCGAGACCCCCTTTATATTGAATTCGCCGACAACGTAACCCAATGCGACCGTGAGGAACAAAGTGAACAACGGCTGGGTTTCCAACAGTGACCTGACGGCTTCCATGGCCGGCTCCTTATTATCAGGATTGAAGATCCAGCACGTTGACGCGGCAGCGTACCGCGGACGCTTGGTCGAGAGGGGCGGATGGCCGTCGCACCCAAGCCCGCAATTCCCCGGATTTCAATCACTGTGCCGGTGCACGCACAGTGGATCCGTTGCCTTCGGGTAGTTGATTTCGAACTGCCTTGATGGACATGATGTCCGGTGACGCCCGGATCGCGACRTCGCTTCCATCGAATTCGAGTCCAAAGGGCGACGCGGGAATGGGCGTCTGGCGCGCACCGCACTTTGTAAGCATAGGCATGGCCAAGATCGAATCATTGACGTAGGTCAGCGTATTTGAACGGCACACTGAAGACGCACGGATCCGAACAATCGGAATCATCGCGGGTGACGCTATCTCGAACAGCCTGGAGTGCACGCCAGAAGCAAGAGGAACAAGACCGGGAATGCGGGACTCGGGGAAGTGATGTGTGCGGCAATTGCAGGGCGTCCTCTCGATCGACACAGTACCGGGACAGGGTGTCCGTATCCTGATCCGGCTTCCAATTCGAACCGTGAACGCCGGAAGATTGCAGGCTTCCCGGCCTTTTGTTTCTCATGGCGCCGGTTCGGCCCGGCTAACGAATTGCCGGCGGCTTGCCGAAGGGAATTAGAATGCTGGTCCAGAGCATGGCGGTGCGCCTTCCTCCGCGCGGCCCGGACTACCGGGTCGCCGTTGTGCAAGGGCTCGCGCAGCGCTCATCCGCAATTCGGAATTCCATCGTGACCATTCGCAGCTTCCAGGGCAAAGCCCCCAAACTCGGCGACCGCGTGTTCGTCGACCCGAGCGCCGTCGTGATCGGCGACGTAGAGATCGGCGCCGACAGTTCCATCTGGCCGCTGGTCACCATTCGCGGCGATATGCATCGCATTCGCATTGGCGAGCGCACCAGCGTGCAGGACGGCAGTGTGCTGCACATCACGCATGCCGGTCCCTTCAATCCGGATGGTTTCCCGCTCACCATCGGCGACGATGTGACGATCGGCCACAAGGCGCTGCTGCATGGCTGCACCATCGGCAGCCGCATCCTGATCGGCATGGGCACCATCGTGATGGATGGCGCGGTGATCGAGGACGAAGTGATTCTTGGCGCCGGCAGCCTGGTGCCGCCGGGCAAGGTGCTCAAGGGCGGGCATCTGTACGTCGGGAGCCCGGCCAGGGAGGCACGGCCCCTGACGGAAAAGGAACGCGGTTTCTTCCGCTATACGGCGGCCAATTACGTGAAGCTGAAGGACCAGCATGTCGCGGAGTTGCAGAGCGTTTGAGCGAATTGCSAGCGCCGCAGCCGGCTATCACACCCGGCTGCCGGCAGCGTTTCCTGTCAGATCACCTTCCCCGGATTCATCAGCCCCTGCGGATCCAGCGCCTGCTTGATTGCCCGCATCATCGCGAGTTCGACTTCGCTCTTGTAGCGCCGGTTTTCTTCACGCTTGAGCTGGCCGAGCCCGTGCTCGGCCGAGATCGAGCCGCGATGCGCGTGCACGCTGTCATGCACGATCAGGTTGATGGCTTCCGAATTGCCGAGGAAGGCATCGTGGCTCTGCCCGGCGGGAGGCGATACGTTGTAGTGCAGGTTGCCATCGCCAAGGTGGCCGAAGGTGACCATGCGCGCGCCGGGAAAGGCTTGCTGGATCAGGGCGTCGGTAGTGTCGATGAAATCCGCGATGCGCGAGATCGGCACGGCGATGTCGTGCTTGATGTTCTTGCCTTCGTCGACCTGCGCCAGCGGGATATGTTCGCGCAGGTTCCAGAAGTCGCGCGACTGTTGAACGGATTCGGCCACCACCGCGTCTTGTGCCACGCCGGCTTCGAAGGCCGTTTCCATCAGCGCTTCGAAGATGGCGCGCGCATGGTCGTCGCTCTCGTTGTCCGACAGTTCCAGCAGCACGACCTGCGGATGCGGGCGGTCGAACGGATAGCGCAACTGCGGGTAGTGCGTGGTGACCAGCGACAGGCACATCTCCGACATCAGCTCAAAACCCGTCAGCATGGCCCCGGCGCGTTGCTGGGCAATGGCCAGCAGGGCGAGGGCCGCGCGCGGATTGGCCACTGCCGCCAGCGCCGTGACGCGGGCGCGCGGCAGCGGATACAGCTTCATCACGGCGGCGGTAATGATGCCGAGCGTGCCTTCMGCGCCGATRAASAGGTCGCGCAGGTCRTAGCCGGTGTTGTCCTTGCGCAGGCCGCGCAGGCCSTCCCAGATCTCGCCGGCGGGCGTTACCACTTCCAGCCCCAGGCATAGCTCGCGGGTGTTGCCGTAGCGCAGCACGGCCGTGCCGCCCGCGTTCGTGGAGAGATTGCCGCCAATTGTGCAGCTGCCTTCCGCCGCGAGACTCAGCGGAAACAGCCGGCCATGCTCGCGCGCGGCGTCCTGCAACTTCTGCAGGATCACGCCGGCTTCCACCGTGATGGTGTTGTTGAGCGGGTCTACCTGCCGCACGCGGTTCAGGCGCTGGAGAGAGATCACCACTGACTGCTGTCCCGCTGTCGGCGTGGCGCCCCCGCATAGCCCGGTATTGCCGCCCTGGGGCACCACGGCCAGCTTGTGCGCGTGGCAGGCGTGCACGGCGGCGGCGACTTCCTCGGCCGAGCCTGGCCGCAGCACCGCCAATGCTTCCCCCGTATAGCGCTTGCGCCAGTCGGTCAGGTAGGGAGCCTTGTCGGCRTCTTCAATCAGCACGTGCTGCTCGCCCAGGGCGGCGCGGCAGAGGGCGAGGAAGGAATCGGGATGCGAGGCGGTCATGGCGGTAGGTCCAGGAGGGCGGCCGCCGTCGTGACGGCCGCGCGGAGTGGATTGCTGCGGGCTTACAGCGCGTTCATCGGCGATGTCATTTGCCGGGCTTGGCCTTGGCCGGTTGCAGCGCCTTGGCGCGGCGCTTGTACGGGCGCAGGTAGAGGATGGTGCCGAAGAAGAACAGCAGCGTCAGCGCGACTTCGACCCACGCCAGCGTGGAGGACGGCGGCCGGTCGCTGGTGGCGCGCACGATGCCTTCCGTGAAGAACAACAGGATCAGCATCGAGGACCACTGCATGGTGTAGCGGTTGCGGGTCAGTACGCCGCGCAGCGGCAGCAGCAGGGGCAGGAACTTGAGGATCAGCCAGGACCCGCCGGGACGCAGCGGCGCCAGGAACCATTCCCAGGCGATGCACAGCAGGATCAGTGCAATCAGGCTGCCGGCGCTCAGCCGGTACAGGCCGGCGCTGTGCAGCGCGCTGTCGGTGGCGTTGGCCGCGGGCGCAACCGCGGGCTTGGGGGCGGCGTTCATGCGTGGCTCCGGCCAGCCAGGCGCAGCGCGGTCTCGGCCAGGCGCTTGCCCATGGCGCGCGCGAGCGCGGCTTCCTCGTCGGACACCGGCGCACTGTTGTCCACGCGCGCGTGATGGCTGGGGCCGTAGGGCGTGCCGCCGCTGGCGGTGGTCATCAGGGCGCTTTCCGAATAAGGCAGGCCCAGCACCAGCATGCCGTGATGCAGCAAGGGCAGCATCATCGACAGCAAGGTGGTTTCCTGGCCGCCATGCAGGCTGCCGGTGGCGGTGAACACGCAGGCGGGCTTGCCGGCAAGGGCGCCCGACAGCCACTGGGCCACGGTGCCATCCAGGAAGTACTTCATCGGCGCGGCCATATTGCCGAAGCGGGTCGGGCTGCCCAGCGCCAGGCCGGCGCATTCCTCCAGATYGCGCAATTCGGCGTAAGGCGGGYCTTCCGCCGGGATATCCGGCGCGGTGGCCTCGCTCACGGTGGAAACCGGCGGCACGGTGCGCAGGCGTGCCTGGGCGCCGGGCACGCTGTCGATGCCGGTGGCGATCAGTTCGGCCAGCTTGCGGGTACTGCCGTGGCGGCTGTAATAGAGGACTAGGAGTTCGGTCATGGACAGGGCTGCGGCGCGCAACAAGGGCGCCGGGGTGGGGCGGTCCCAGGGGGCAGGCCGGATTGGTGCCTTGTGCGGCGCACAGGGCAATGCGCGTATTATAGTTGCGGCCCCGGCGTGCGCCGCGCGTCGCCGCGCCGGGGTACCCCACTGAATCAGCAAGGAGTTTGCCCCAGCATGTTCGCCGCCCGCTTCGTTCGCCTGCGCAGGGAATGGAATCTGCAAAAACTGCGCGCGCTCACGCGCTACGCGCTGCGCCGCGCCGGCGAAGGCCGCTTGCCGCAGGTCGCGGCCAGCCTTACCTTCACTACGGTGCTGGCGGTGGTGCCGGTGTTGACGGTGGCCTTCGCCCTGCTGGCGGCCTTCCCCGTATTCCGCGAGTTTCGCAGCGCGACCGAGTCATTCCTGTTCCAGAACCTGATCCCGGGCAACGTCAGCAATTCCATCACGAGCTACCTTGGCCAGTTCGCGAAGAACGCCAAGGGCCTGACCGCGGTGGGCCTGGGCGGGCTGATGCTGACCTCGGTGCTGACGATGCTGACCGTGGAGGACGCGCTCAACGCGATCTGGCGCGTCAAGCAGCGCCGCCCGCTGGCGCAGCGCATCCTGGTGTTCTGGGCGGTGCTGACGCTGGGCCCCGTGCTGATCGGCGCCAGCCTGTCGATCAGTTCCTACCTGATCTCGGTTTCGGCCGGCTATGTGGGCACCATGCCGTTCGGGCTGGAGCTGGTGGTGAACCTGACGCCGGTGCTGCTGTCGGCGCTCGCCTTCGCCTTTCTCTATACCGCCGTGCCCAACGCCAACGTGGAGTGGCGCGACGCGATTGCCGCCGGGCTGGTGGCGGCGCTTGCCTTCGAGCTGGCCAAACGCGGCTTCGGTTATTTCGTCACCCATATCCCGACCTACACCGCGGTCTATGGCACCTTTGCCGCGCTGCCGATCTTCCTGCTCTGGATTTACCTGAGCTGGCTGGTGACCCTGCTGGGCGCCACCATTGCCGCCAACCTGCCCGTGATCCGGCAAGGCTACTGGCGGCGCCGCACCTTTGCCGGCAGCGAGTTCTTCGACGCGCTGGGCGTGCTCTACCTGCTATAC
>NZ_JBFTLX010000324.1:0-6871 GCF_056396665.1 Cupriavidus sp. 05T313
GGGCGGCAAGGACATCGCCGAGGCGGACGCCGCCAGCCACGTGTTCGGCTATGCCCTCGGCCTCGACATGACGCGCCGCGACTTGCAGAACGAATCCAAGAAAACCGGCCGCCCATGGGAAACCGGCAAGGCCTTCGACAAGTCCGCCCCCATCGGCCCGATTGTGCCGGTGTCCGCCATCGGCCATCCGGAGAAGGGCGCGGTGACGCTGTCCGTCAATGGCGTCGAGAAGCAGCGCGGCGATCTTTCGGACCTGATCTGGTCGGTGCCCGAGATGGTGTCTTATCTCTCCAGGCTGTTTGAGCTGCAGCCCGGCGACCTGATCTATAGCGGCACGCCAGAAGGCGTGGGCCCGGTGGTGAAGGGCGACATCATGCAGTGCAAGATCGAAGGCGTGGGCGAACTGACCGTCAAGGTGGTCTGAGCCTATGTTCAAGCTCTACAGCTACTTTCGCAGCTCGGCGTCGTACCGGGTGCGCATCGCGCTGCGGCTCAAGGGCCTGCCTTATGAGTATGTGCCGGTGCATCTGTTGCGCGACGGCGGCCAGCAACTGCTGCCGGCCTACCGCTCGCTCAATCCCGATGCGCTGGTGCCGACCCTGGTCGACGATGACCAGGTATTGATCCAGTCGGTGGCGATGGTCGAGTACCTCGACGAGACGCATCCCGAGCCGCCCTTGCTGCCGGGCACCGCGCTGGATCGTGCCTACATTCGCGCGGTGGCGCTTGAGGTCGCGTGCGAAATTCATCCGCTGAACAACCTGCGCGTGCTGAAGTACCTCAAGCACACGCTGGGCGTGGCGGAGGAAGCCAAGGACGCCTGGTACCGCCACTGGGTCGAACTGGGTTTCGAGTCGGTGAATACCAACCTGGTGCGCTCGGGCAAGGCAGGGCGTTTCTGCTTCGGCGATACGCCGACGCTGGCCGATATCTGCCTGGTGCCGCAGGTGTTCAACGCGCAGCGTTTCAATATCGATGTTGGCCGCTATCCGGCGATTGCCAAGGTGTTCGAGTCTTGCATGGCGCTGCCCGCGTTCCAGCAGGCCGAGCCCAAGGCGCAGCCGGACGCCGAGTAAGCCTGGCGCGCAGGTCCGGCGCTGGCAGGCGTAAAGAAAAAGCCCCGCAAGCAGTTGCGGGGCTTTTCGTTGCCGCCGCGTTCAGCCCAGCAGCGCTTCGGCAAATTCATCGGCATTGAAGGGCTGGAGGTCTTCGACCTTTTCGCCCACGCCGATGAAGTAGACCGGCACCGGCCGCTGGCGCGCGATCGCGGCCAGGATGCCGCCCTTGGCGGTGCCGTCGAGCTTGGTCACGATCAGCCCGGTCAGCCCCAGCGCATCGTCGAAGGCCTTGACCTGGGACAGCGCGTTCTGGCCCGTATTGGCATCGATCACCAGCAGCGACTCGTGGGGCGCGGTCGGCATCGCCTTGGCGATGACGCGCTTGACCTTCTTCAGCTCCTCCATCAGATGCAACTGCGTGGGCAGGCGGCCCGCGGTATCGGCCATCACGATATCGATGCCGCGTGCGCGCGCCGCGTTGACCGCGTCGAAGATCACCGCGGCCGGGTCGCCGCTCTCCTGCGAGACCACGGTCACATTGTTGCGCTCGCCCCAGATCGTCAATTGCTCGCGCGCGGCGGCGCGGAAGGTGTCGCCGGCCGCCAGCAGCACGGACTGGTGATAGCTCTGGAAGTGCTTGCACAGCTTGCCGATGCTGGTGGTCTTGCCGGCGCCGTTGACACCGGCGATCATCATCACCATCGGTTGCTCGCGGCCCAGCACCATGGTTTTCTCGAGCGGGCGCAGCAGGTCGGCCAGCAGTTCGCGCAGTGCGATCTTGACGCCCTCGGAGGTCTCGATGCGTTCGTTCTTGACGCGGCGGCGCAGCGCGCTCAGCAGGTGTTCGGTTGCCTCGACGCCCGTGTCCGCCATGATCAGGGCCGTTTCCAGCTCCTCGAACAGGTCTTCGTCCACCTTGACGCCGACAAACAGCGTGCCCAGGTTGCGGCTGGTTTTGGACAGGCCGGTGCGCAGGCGCTGCATCCAGCCGCGCTTGGCCTCGGCGGTGGCGGCCGGTGGCGGTGTCAGGACCATATCCCCGATAGCGGCATGGGCAGGCGGGACGACGGGTGAGAAAACCGGTTGGGCGGCCGGCGCGCTGACGGCCGGCGCGTGCGCTGACGGGGCTGGAGGGGCGGCGGCCGGGCCGGGTACAGCAGCGGGAACCGGGGCTGACGCACCGGCGGGCGCTGGTGCGGGCGCTGCAACGGGCGCGGGGACCTGCGCCTCGGGTGGCGCGCTGGCCGGTTCGGCCTTGCGCTTCTTCCAGAAACTAAACATTGGGAAAGGGGTCAATACCCCGGTAGAATCAATCGCCAAAATTCTAGCAGACGGGGTCGCATGAACCATTGTGCTGTCAGGTCCAGGTCGGGCGCCGCCCGTACCGCATCGCCTCTTGCCGGCGCCGGCGCTATTCGCCCGGCCGCTTTCTCCCGGCGCCTTATTCCCACCCTCCTGTTGATCGCCATGCCCTGGTTCGGCGCCGCTTACGCGCAGACCGGCGTGGTGGCGCCGCCGCTGTCCACCGGACAGGCCGCCGCGTCCCAAAACGCCGCGGCGGAGGCCAATACCACCGAATTCAAGCTGTCCAACGGCATGCGGGTCATCGTCAAGGAAGATCACCGCGCGCCCACCGTAGCACACCAGATCTGGTACCGCGCGGGCGGCATGGACGAGGTCAGCGGCACCACTGGCGTGGCGCACATGCTTGAACACATGATGTTCAAGGGTACACCAAAGGTCGGGCCGGGGGAGTTTTCCAAGCAGATAGCGGCGTTGGGTGGGCGCGAGAACGCACTGACCAACCGCGACTTCACCCTGTACTACCAGCAGATCAGCAAACAGTATCTGCCCAGGATGATGGAGCTCGAGGCCGACCGCATGGCCAATCTCATCATCAAGAAGGATGAGTTCGAGCGGGAGATGAAGGTCGTGATGGARGAGCGSCGCCTGCGCACCGACGACTCCSCGCGCGGCACCGTCTACGAGCAGYTRCTGGCCACCGTGTTCACGGCGGCGCCCTACCGCCATCCCGTGATCGGCTGGCCGGCTGACCTCGTCAACATGCGCGTCGAGGACGTGCAGGCCTGGTACAAGAACTGGTACGTGCCCGACAACGCCCTGCTCGTCGTTACCGGCGACGTCACGGCGGCCGAGGTCAGGACGCTTGCTGAACGCATCTACGGCAAGCTCAAGGCGCGTCCCCTGCCGTTGCGCAAGGACCAGCTGGAGCCGGTGCAGAAGGGCATCAAGCGGATCTGGGTCAAGGCTCCCGCGGAGAACCCGTACATCGTGATGGCGTACAAGGTGCCGCGCCTGCACGATGTCGAGAAGGACGTCGATCCCTACGCGCTGGAGGTCCTGTCGGCCGTGCTGAACGGCTACGACAATGCCCGCCTGACGCGAGACCTGGTGCGCGAGCGCCGCATTGCCGACGACGTCAACGTGGGCTACGACAGCATCAATCGCGGCGAGTCCATCATGGTGCTCGATGGCACGCCGGCCAATGGCCACACCACCGAGGAGATCGAGCGCGCGCTGCGCGACGAGATCGCCCGCATCGCCCGCGAAGGGGTTTCGCCTGAAGAACTCAAGCGCGTCAAGGCGCAGGTCGTGGCGGCGCAGATCTACAAGCGCGACTCGGTGTTCGGCCAGGGCATGGAAATCGGCGTGGCCGAGATTTCAGGCATTTCCTGGCGCAAGCTCGACCGCATGCTGGAGAAGGTCAAGGAAGTCACGCCTGCGCAGGTGCAAGCGGTGGCCGGCAAGTACTTCAACGACGATAACCTGACCGTGGCGACCCTGCTGCCGCAACCCATCGACCCGAACAAGCCAAAGGCACCGGTTGACGCCGGCTCGCTCCGCTAAAGCCTTTCAGAGGACCGACGATGTCTCTCTTTGCCCCGACGATCCCGTCGCCGCGCGTGCTGCGCCGTATCGCAGGCGCTGCCTTCGGCGCGCTTGCCCTGATCGCTTCGCAGGCCGCGCTGGCTGCCATCCCGATCGAACAATGGACCACCTCTACCGGCGCCCGCGTGTATTTCGTGCGCAGCCCGTCCATCCCCATGCTCGACGTCAATATCGATTTCGACGCCGGCAGCCGCTATGACCCGCCGGGCAAGGCCGGCCTTGCCACGCTCGCGTCAGCCCTGCTCGACAAGGGCGCCGCCGCGCAGGACGGCCAGCCAGCGCGCAACGAAGCGCAGGTTGCCGACGCCTTCGCCGACACGGGCGCCGATTTCGGCGGTGCCGCCAGCAGCGATCGGGGCGGTATCGGCCTGCGCACGCTGACCTCCGAGCCGGAGCTCAGCCAGTCGCTTGCGCTGGCTGGTCAGTTGATCAAGGCCCCGGCCTACCCGGACACCGTGGTGGCGCGCGAGAAGCAACGCCTGATCACGGCGATCCGCGAGGCTGACACCAAGCCGGGGGTGATTGCCGACAAGATGGTGTCGAAGGCGATCTATCCCGCCCATCCGTATGGCGTTTCGCCGACCGCGGCGTCGGTCGAATCGATCACACGGGCCGATATCGAGCGTTTCTGGCGGGACAATTACGCGCCATCGCGTGCTGTCGTGACGCTGATCGGCGCCATCGACCGCAAGCAGGCCGAGACCATCGCCGAGCAGCTAACCCGCGGCCTGCCCGCGGGAGCCACGCCGCCTGCGATGCCGCCCGTGCAGCCAACGATCCCGGCTAGCGAGCAGCGAGTGCCGCATCCGGCGCAACAGGCCACCGTGGCGATTGGCCAGCCCGCCATCGCGCGTGGCGATCCCGATTACTTCGCCCTGCTGGTAGGCAACTACGTCCTCGGCGGCGGTGGGTTCAGCTCGCGCCTGACCGATGAGGTACGGGAGAAGCGCGGCCTGACCTATGGTGTCGACAGCTACTTCGCCCCGGCCAAGCAGGCAGGGCCCTTCGGCATCGGCCTGCAAACCAAGAAGGCGCAGACCAACGAGGCATTGGCCCTGGTGCGCAAGGTGCTGGCGCAATACGTGGCGGAAGGCCCCACCGACGCCGAACTGAAGGCCGCCAAGGACAATCTCATCAATGGCTTCCCGCTGCGCATCGACAGCAACCGCAAGCTGCTGACCAATGTGGCCAATATCGGCTGGTACAGGTTGCCGCTGGACTACCTCGATACCTGGACCAGGCAGATCGGCAAGATCACGCGAGCCCAGGTCAAGGAAGCCTTCCAGCGTCACGTGCGTCCCGACGCCATGGCGACTGTGATCGTGGGCGGGCCGGAATGAGGGCGTGAGTGGTGCGGGCGCTTCGGTCCCTGGCGCTCGCGCGATCTGACCCGCAGGCTCTACAATCACGGCATGAATTCGCGTACCCGATCTCCCTCGCCCGCTGCCAGCGGGCGAAACTCTTCCCCCTCGCCGCGGCAGGCACCCGCGCAGGTCCGCATCATCGGCGGCAAGTGGAAGCGCACGCCGCTGCCCGTACTCCACGCCGAAGGGCTGCGTCCCACGCCCGACCGCGTGCGTGAAACTCTGTTTAACTGGCTCGGCCAGGACATGTCGGGGCTGGCCTGCCTCGACCTGTTTGCGGGTTCTGGGGCACTTGGCTTCGAAGCCGCTTCGCGCGGTGCGCGGCAGGTCACAATGGTGGAGGCCAACCCGCGCGTGGCCAAGCAATTGCGCGACAACCAGTATCGCCTCGACGCCCAGCAGATCCGGGTTGTGCAGGGTGATGCATTTGCTACGGCGGCGCAGATGCCGTCAGCGAGCTTCGACGTGGTTTTTCTCGATCCGCCGTTTGCCGAGGATTGGCTGGGCCCTGCGCTGGAGCATGCGGCACGGCTGTCGCGGCCGGGCGGTGCCGTCTATGTGGAAACCGATCGTGCGTTGACCGGCCCGGATGCCCCAGTGCCGGCGGCGCTGGAGATCGTGCGGCATGCCCGCGCGGGCGCGGTGCATTTCCATTTGCTGCAGCACAGGAATAATCGATTCGGGGGCGCGGACGCGGCATGACCGGCCATCGCACGCTAGATGCGGCACTGCCGCGAAAGCGTGTTGCAATGGCTTCCAAGTACCGCGTTTAGAGTTACACTACGCCGCTGTTGCCAACGCTCGTCACGCAGCCTTGGCCCCAGCCCTCAACCATAGCGGGCGGGGTCGATCGGTCCAGGACCGGCAGCGGGCAGAATAAGGAGGAAGCATGGTCGTCGCGGTCTATCCCGGCACTTTCGACCCAATGACCCGGGGCCACGAGGATCTGGTGCGCAGAGCGTCCAATATCTTCGATGAACTCGTGGTCGGCGTGGCGTATAGCCCCAACAAGCGCCCATTCTTTTCGCTGGAAGAGCGCATAGGCATCGCTCGCGAAGTCCTGGGACACTATCCCAATGTGCGAGTCGAAGGTTTCTCCGGCCTGCTCAAGGATTTCGTGCGCAAGAACAATGCGCGGGTGATCGTGCGGGGTTTGCGTGCCGTCTCCGATTTCGAGTATGAGTTCCAGATGGCGGGCATGAACCGCTACCTGCTGCCGGACGTGGAAACCATGTTCCTGACGCCCTCGGACCAATACCAGTTCATCTCGGGCACGTTCGTGCGCGAGATCGCGGTGCTGGGCGGCGATGTCAGCAAGTTCGTATTCCCGTCGGTCGAGCGCTGGCTTCAGGAGAAGATTGCCAAACCGGAATAAAATAGAGCTTCGGGACATGTCGGCCGCGGCCAGTCGGGCGCGGGCATGTCTGGCTTAAAGGAAACACCATGGCACTGATGATCACCGACGACTGCATCAACTGCGACGTTTGTGAGCCCGAGTGCCCAAACGAAGCTATTTCGATGGGGCCCGAGATCTATGAG
>NZ_JBFTLX010000325.1:0-6859 GCF_056396665.1 Cupriavidus sp. 05T313
GTCCAGGTGGCGCCAGTCTTGGGGTCCACAGTCCAGGTGGCGCCAGTCTTGGGGTCCACATACTTTGGCGGCAGCGAGGCCTTCTCCTTAGCCGGAGCCTTAGGCGTGCTACCAGCCGCAGGGCGTCCACGGCGACGTTTCTGTGCAATGTCGTCGGCCGTCAACTCGTACTCTGCCATCAAAGCCTGGATTTTCTCAATGACGCCAGCGACCTCGCTTTGACGAACTTCGGCGAGCTGGGTCTCCAGCTTTTCCTTCTCTGCCAGCAATTGCTTGTAGGTAGCCATGCTGTCTCCTTGGGTTGATATTGGAGCCATCGTACCTGAGGTCGTTAAATATCGCGACTATCAATCGATAGCGGTGACGAAGCTTCGCATCTGACGGCCAAACCGCCGCCTCGCTCTTATAGGACCCCAGAAAGGGGACTACCGGCGCACGTTCGATACCATGAGTGCGCAGATGGCTGATGGACGGTGCCGCCCTAGACGAATGAAATACACTATCCTGACAGCGCCACCGGGCTAACAGGCGGCTCTGGGCGGCTACCGACATGGGATGGCGCGTCAACACGTCTAATGTTGAGGGCATATGGCTAGGCTACATAAGGAACAACATCGTCTCGAAACCATCGGCTGGTTGCGCGCTGCCGTGCTCGGAGCCAATGACGGCATCATATCGACGGCAAGCCTCGTTATCGGCGTGGCATCAGCACACACCGCCCATGGAAATATCGTGCTCACGGCCGTAGCGGGGTTGGTGGCTGGGGCCATGTCGATGGCGACAGGGGAATACGTATCTGTCTCTTCGCAGGCAGATACTGAAGAGGCAGCTTTGATTGAAGAGCAGGCCGAACTCGATGCCGATTTTCCGCGCGAGCAACAAGAATTGATTGCAATCTATATGCGTCGTGGCCTGGATTATCCGCTTGCTAAGCAGGTTGCCGAAAGGCTGATGGCCCACGACGCGCTTGGCACCCATGCACGCGATGAGCTAGGCATCTCGAAAGTGACCTCCGCCAAGCCGTTGCAAGCAGCGTTGGCTTCTGCCTGCAGCTTTTCGGTGGGCGCCGCCCTGCCGGCTGCAGTTGCCGCACTAGCTCCCGAATCGGCCTTGATTCCAGCCATAGTCATCTCTGCCTTGGCATCACTTGCCTTCTTGGGCGGTCTGGCCGCAAAAACGGGCGGCGCGAAAGTCGGCCCAGGCGTTATCCGCGTAGTGTTCTGGAGTGCTTTGGCAATGGGTGTGTCGTCAGGTGTTGGCACGTTGTTTGGCGCCGTAGTCTGAAGCGCCGCAATCGGACAGATGTCCCCGTCGGGTTCACGCAATCCGCGTACGCAGCTCCGGAAATAAAAGCGGGAATGCTTCGTTGAAGTCCCGCTTCAGCGCCAGCAACCGGCTATTCCTCCGCGCCTCAAACATCAGGGAATTTGCGCTAGCGATGGTTCCATCCTGGCCGTAGCTACGCCGGTCTTGATAAGGCCACCAAGTACCGCATCCGGACAATTCACGACAGCATCGACCGTAGCAGGACCCTGCGAGCAGAACGCCCCGATGGCGCAAGTGATGCTTTGAGCAAGCTCTGCGCTCACCCCAAGCTGGGCGGCAAGCTCGGCCGGGAGTTGCGTAACATCCGTGGGCATGTCGTTCTCCTTGCTACGCTGGGAATTCTTGTTGTACGKAGCCTAGAAGTTCCAGGCAAGCTCCGCATCGCCGACTCTGTCCCCATGAACGCCCATCAAATGTCGCCGCAGATTGCCCGCAAGTCGGAACCGGTGAGAAGGCGATTTCTATCTGCAGCGTTTAGTGCGTCCCTGGCTTCAATCATGGGCACGAAACCTCTGTAGCCACTATCTACCAAGTATTTGTCTAAGGCGAGATACATATCGGACTCGTCCGGCTCATCAGTTACCAGTGTTATATGCTGACACTCTGCGAGTTCAAATGCCCCTCTCCATTTCGGACGCAGCAAGTCAGCTACAGTTCCGCGTCCTTGACACCAGGTCAGGGCCGACAGCGCGACTTGACACCAACGCTTCTGCGCAACTGAAGCTGCGCTTGGAATATCCATAAGCCACAGACGCCAGCTCTCCAAGTTTGCTAGCACTCTGGCATACATTTTCTCTGCTGATGGCTCAACATGTCCGTTGTTGAATGAAGCAAGCGCTGGTAGGTGCGGCGGCGTCTCAATAATGCTTAGAGTCTTTCCAGCATGTTTGTCTAGCGCCAGAGCCGGGCCGGATGCGACCTTATCCAGCACTATTTCGGCTCGATGAATATTGTCCGCAAAAGCTCGGCGGACTGCGTAACGGGGTACATCAAGCTCGATATTGATATATGGAAGCAGCTTCTTGCAATCAGAGATAATCGCTTCCACTTCGGCGACGACTTCCTCAAGCRCAGACGTAAGCGGGGCGTGAAAACCTGTTGACAGGTCGAGCACAAAGCTTGGGTCAAAGTCTTTCCCATCCCCCAAAAACGGGTTATTTCTGTATCGCAACTCGCTCTGCTCAACATCCTTGCGCGTCAGTCGGAGACCCAGCCAGCGAGCCTCGGTAATGTCCCTTTCTGTGATTACGCCGAGAGCATAACCGCGAGCGTTCGACGTTACGCGCACGCCTTCCACCAGAAGGTCGGCATGCATGTGAAGATGACCGTGTACCCATGCCGCAATCTTCGTCCTATGCTCTGCAAGTAAGGGCTCGAGAGCGCTTGCGTACGCACCCACCCGAACGAAGTCCGGATGATGCCGCATATCGGACCAATTGCTCGGATTCAATACACCTTCGTCAACCCCGAAACTAGATAAGCATCGTCGGCTAGGCGCGTGGTGGGTGACAACAATAGTTGGCCCCGAAAATGACTCTGATAGCTCATCCTCCAACCATGCAACTGTCTTCTTGTGAATGCAGTAAGCGATTGCCGGTGAGAATGCAATAGTTCCTTCAGTGGACCCTTTGGGTTCAAGGCCTGGCAATTCGGCCGAGGTGAGCAGACCACGAACAGCGTCCGCATTCCCACTTTGCTGATACCACTCCGTCGCGCTTATGTAGCGATAGTCTTGCATATGCGTTGCCGCTGACTGCACCAACGCGGGATGCCATTCACCAAAATCTGTCCACAGGGTCGCACCGAGAAAACGCACACCGCCGATGACTACGGATTCTTGCTCCAACACGTGTACATCCGTGCCGCGCGCCAGATTACGCGCTGCTTCCACAATCGAGCCGATATCGCGGTCCCACGCTTCGTGGTTGCCGAGCACGTAGACAATCGGCACTCCTAGTCCAGCGAGCCACGGGACCGCCAGTTCGACAGGCCCGATGTCCCCGGCTGCCACCAAGATGTCGAATTCAAGTCCATGCGGAATCTGATACGGCCCCGTTTCAAGATGAACATCGGAGAGCACGTGAAGACGTGGAGGTCGCTCGCCCCAGACCAGAGACCATGACGCCACGTCATCGACATCCGCTTGCGCATCACTTCTCAATTGCCTTTCACTCGTCATCACTCTGCTCAACTCCTGGCTGTTTGCCGACAGACCACGCGCGTACACGCTCACGCACGCGTGGCTCCCACACACCGCTCTCCGGATTGCAGAGTACGAGCTGCCGGGGCAGCGGGTAAGGAAATTGACTTGCATGGTCGTCTAGGACAAGCCAATCGTCATCGTTCAGTCCAATCTGATTTACAGCATACTGAATTCCCTGCCACCGGGACATCTCGATATTAGTCACCCCGCAATACCTTCGTGCTAGCGGACCGAGATACTCAAATATTTGAGTCCTCGAAAGAAGAAAGCGCCAGGAGCTAGAAACGACGATGCTCACGTCCGTCTCTTCGAGAATCTCTTCAAGCACCCACGTCCACCGAAAGAGCCGCCCATGCTTGATTGCATCACGCAGCGACATGCGCATGGCGAATCCGGTGAGCGAAGACACCGGATGCAGAACGCCATCAAAGTCTAGAAATAGGACTCTGCGCTTCGGGGTCATCTGCGTACGGAGGACAATACGAGACTCGTGTATCGGTCCTGGAGAACGTCCCATGAGGTGTGCATGCGCTCGAGGAGACGCCGTTGACCCTGTGCATTTTGCCTTAGCCGGCCCTCCAAGCTTTTCAGACTGGAATCGGCGAGTTCCGCCACCAACTGGGCCTCCAGATGATGAAGTTGGCAATCAGTAACCAGCACATCCTGCAACCGCCCTAGATATGCGGGCTGTTCTTCCATTGGGAGCCAAATCAAGTCGAACACGAGCTTCTGTACGTACCAATGTAGTAAATCCACCCGCCACTCGACCTCCCCTGGAAGCTCGTGCGGCGACAACTTGATACGCTCCTTACTAACGCTCGCCTCGAGTGAAACGCCAAAGCGGGCGAGCACTGCTCGCGTTGTCGCAGGGGCATAGGTAACACTTGCACTTCTCACTTTCTGTCCTGTTTGTTCTGTTTGAACTTCTTAGCTTCAGTCGCCCCAATCCATAGGATGGGCGAATGCTGAAACTCCACTCCGCCAAGAAGATTCGGTACCCCTTGGGGGGACGGAGTCGCTCATAAAGGACCGCAGTGTAGATTTAAACTCTGTAGATGTAAACTCTGTAGATTCATACACTGTAGATTCATGTGCTTCATTAGGCCATGCTCCGGTGCGTATGCCCGAACTGACCCAAGCACAGCAGACAGCCCGCAAGCGACTGTCAGAGAATCTAAAACGGTTAAGGAAAGAGAAAAGCATGTCGCAGGAAGACCTGGGCGACCGTGCGGGATTGCATCGCACGTACGTGAGCCAAGTCGAGCGCCTATTGGTCAATGTGTCACTCGACAACCTTGTGTCATTTGCCGTGGCGCTTGGAGTCGACGTCGTAGACGTTCTCGCACCCGTACCAGCTGCGCAGAACAAGCCCCACGACTAGTACTGTCTGTCCACCGACTCGGATTCGCTCCCAATAGACAGCCAACGTTGCTTTCTAGCAACGAAGCCTTTCGGTTCAGGGAAGCAGGTGCAGGCGCTAGCGGCCAACGGCGCTGGCTTGCGACACAGTCCGGGAGGAGGTCGCGAAATTCCGCCCGCGCTCCACGGGCAACTGGATGCTTCGCACCAGACATATAAACGGCTGCACTACATATGGCATCCCAACTTGCTACGGGTGTCGTCAACCATCTCAGGACACATAACGAATCGTAGAGCAGCTGATTTGTAAACAGCTGCGCTAGATATGACACCCCAACTTGCCACGGGTGTCGTCAACTCAGGAGACATAACGAATCGTCGAGCACCTGCTTCCCAAGCAAAAGGTAGGCGATATCATGAAATTTCACATAGAAATCAATACGTTAGGATTATCACGTTATCGCAAGCATCTGCGTCATAACGTATGTATAGGAAAGATTCGACGATACTCGTGCGCCTCAAACGGTACCACGATGACCTATACGTATGCTGATTTAATCACTTTTCACCGTCGCCGCCTGCACCCCCGCACCCCCTCAGACACGGAAGGTCCCGACGCCACCACCCAGACCTATCGCAATCACCTCTCCACCCTGCACTCGTTTCTGACGTCCTTAGGGAAATCAGCCGATAGTCGTATCGGTCGAGAATTGCGCACACAGTTCGATGCGCACCTGACGTCATATGGGGATTCGCTGCAACTAAGCGCTCATACGAAAGCCGACCGCAGAAGTCATTTGCGCGCTTGGCGGGACAGTTTCAACATGCTGGAGGCTGAACACACCATGGCCTCGACTGCCACGGCAGCCACGGCAGCCGAAACGCCTCCATCCGGCTTTCATCAAACGCTCCGCCTAGCGGTCGCGGCTATACACGAATCGCCTACGAGTATCGCCAAGCGTTGCGGCACATCCGTATCGGCGATTCACCGCTGGCTAAAGGGGGCCGTTCCGAACATCCGAGCGTTGCCATCCGTGCGACGACTCGAGCAAGCGTTGGGACTGGAGCCGGACCGTCTTTGCGGCGCCGTCGCCGAACTGCGCACAGCTGATGCGGGTCAATCAACTGCAACTACCCCAAGCATTRCCTTTCGCGAACGTCAACGGCGCAATACAAAAAATCCTTATCTCTCGCGCTTCGATACGATGACTTCGGACTTTGTGTCGGAATGGACGGCGCTCTTTGACTACAAAGTTACTAAGTTCCCAAAAATCGAGCGCTCGGGCAGGGGCGTATGGCGCCTACTTCCAGCAACCAAGATTGGTGCCAGCTTACCTCAACTGGCCTATCACCATGGACAAGGGTCTCCTGCGGCCGCGATGACGCTGGGGCGACTACGCGCATTCTTCGGATTTCTCGCGCTACCCACCTCCACGGGTGGGTGGGGCCTGGCATCCGCCGAGGCACAGTCACTTGCCTGGTTGGCAGTACCAGAAGCCGTCGATGCGTATTTAGAGTTTATGACGTCACGGTCCGACGGGCTCATCCATTGGGGCCAAAGCCAATTCGCAGCACTTGTCGCTTGTCTGACCCATCCACGCACCGGCTATCTGGCACAGCAACCGGCATTCGCTTGCAAGGTCACTGTCGCTCAGGCGGGGCGTCAGTGGGAAACAATGTGCGAACAGACTTTTAAGCTGTGCGGTGTTTGGAAAAAATCGGCCACACAAGTATCTCGCGACCCCCAGGACCCGCTGCGCGGTCTAATGATGCTGCAAGAGCCATTGGCGCCAGTTCTACGCGCCATCGAAGCCCTAGACCAAGCCGCTGACGCGGCTCCATCTGGCAGCCGCCAGGAGAGCGTATTTAAGCGCGACGCACTACTGCTTTCGATGCTCCTCGCCAACCCGCTGCGAGCACGCAATTTTATGCTGATGCAGTACCGGGATGACCAGTCCGGCAACCTATATC
>NZ_JBFTLX010000326.1:0-6771 GCF_056396665.1 Cupriavidus sp. 05T313
GACCAGTTGCTCGGCGAACTCGATGTACGCATCGGCAAGGATTCGCAACGACGCATCCGCCGCTTGTTCGGACGCCGCAAGCCGCTGGACTGGAACAAGCTGATGCAGGAGCCGGAGTACGCCGCGGCACTGCGCGTGCTCAAGTCGCACGACCTGATCGCCTGATCCGCAAAAGGGGCAAGAGAATAAAAAAAGGCAGCCTGGGCTGCCCTTTTTCGTTGCCATCCGCGTGGGGATGGCGGCGAACAAGCTGCGCTTAGTTGGCGCGGCTGCGGTATTCGCCGGTACGGGTGTCGATTTCGATCTTGTCGCCGATATTGCAGAACAGCGGCACTTGCAGTTCGAAGCCGGTGTTGATCTTGGCGCCCTTGAGCACCTTGCCCGACGAGGTATCGCCCTTGACGGCGGGTTCCGTGTAGATGATTTCGCGCACCAGCGTGGTGGGCATGTCCACCGAGATGGCCTTGTCGTTGTAGAACACCACTTCGACGTTCATGCCGTCTTCGAGGTAGTTCAGCGAGTCGCCCATGCTGTCCTGCTCGACTTCATACTGGTTGAAGTCGGTATCCATGAACACGTACATCGGGTCGGCGAAGTACGAGTAGGTGCATTCGCGGCGCTCAAGCATCACGACTTCGAACTTGTCGTCGGCCTTGAAGACGGCTTCGCCCGGGGCTTCCGTCAACAGGTTCTTGTACTTCATCTTGACCACGGCGGAGTTGCGGCCCGACTTGTTGTACTCAGCCTTCTGCACGACCATCGGGTCGGTGCCGATCATGAATACGTTGCCGACGCGGAGTTCTTGTGCGGTTTTCATCTGAACTAATTTCCTGAAAAAGAATGTCTCGGAATTCGGTATGGCGAAGGCGCGCTGCCGACGCACGGCGCTAGCGGTGTCCGTGCGCGCGACCCGTGCCCTTTACGCTAAGGCCCCGCGCCGCTCTTACCGTGGCGCATGCCAGGGCCGATCGCTTGCACAGGACGCATCCGTCTTCCGGCCCGGTCGCCATTAAATCAACCCGCTATTTTACCCGATTTTCGCAAAACGCCACCAGATTTGCCGCCAGGTCGCCAAGGTGCAGCAGGCTGCGCTGCCATTGCTCGGCGACACGGGCGAGCAATGGCAGATGCGCGCGCAGTCCGGGCCAGTCGGGTGATTCATCGTCCTTATTCCAGCTGTGCCAGAAGTTCGCAAGTGCAGCGGCCGCCTCCGGTTGGCCACTGCGTTCCATCCGTTGCACGATTAGCGTGAGGAAGGCATCGAGCTTGACCATATGCGCCGCGTCGGATTGCGGGTAGATCTGCCAGACAAAAGGCCGGCCAGCCCATTGCGCGCGCACGAATGAGTCCTCGCCTCGCACGAAGTTAAGGTCGCATAGCCACAGGAGTTCGTCGTAGTGCTCCTGGCGCAGGAAGGGCACGACTTGCACGGTCAGGCGGCCACTCCTGAAAACGGTGCCAGGCGCGCAATCGGCCTCGCCGAACCATTCGCTGGCCTGCCGCGCGGCCAGGCCCGCCGGCACCAGGCACTGGACCGGCTCCGAGCCATCGCGCCATTGGGTCAGCAGTGCGGGCAGGGCGGCATTGCGGTAGGCGAACAGGCTGACCTTCAGGGCGCCTTCGATGGGCTCGAAGCCAAGGCGGTGCCATAGCGAAGCCTGTGCGGCGGGGCTGGCGCGAAAGTGTTCCCGCTGCATGCCCAGCATGGTTTCGCGCAGCACTCCACCCGTGCCGGGCTCGAAGCCCGGGAAGAAGAAGTGCTTGACCAGCGGCAGGCGTGGATGCGGCGAGGCCATGCCGTGGTGTTCTCTCACCCAGGGCTCGGCGCTGAGGTATTCGAGGTTGAGCCATGCCGGCTTAGGCGCGCGCGCGGCCATGGCGGCAAGGAATGGCTCGGGCAGGTCGCATGCGAAGGCTTCGATGACCGCATCGTGCGGCGTGACGCCCGCAAAGCGGGCCGTGCTCTCCTGCGCGCTTTCCTGGTCCGGTCGCCGCCAGGGAAGGATCGTCACGCCGGCAAGCTCCTGCCGGGGCGCGCCTGTATCGAGGCCGGGGGCAAGGTGTGCAAAGCTGGCGAGATCATCCACCCAAAGGCGTACGGCGTGGCCATGCTCCTGTGCCAGTTGGCGCGCCAGCCGCCAGCAGACGCCGATATCGCCGAAATTGTCGATAACGGTACAGAAGATGTCCCAGGAACGGATGGCACGGTCGGGTTGGACAGGCATGGCGGCGTGAGTTGGCAAGGATTTGCTCTAAACTTGCGATTTTAGAGCCTGTTGCGCATGGCCCCGCTGGCCACGTGCGAAACGGGCCCCTCACGGCCAACTCCCTCCCGATGTCGCAGCAGGAACCCGAAACTCACGATCAAGGCGCGCCCGCCGCCGGTCAGCCCGAAGGACTGCCCGCGGCGCCGGGCGAAGCGACGCCCGAACCCGCACCCGAGGCGCTGGCGGAGGCGCCGTTCGATGCCAAGGCGGTGATCGCGCAATTGCCTGGCTTGCCAGGCGTCTATCGCTACTTCGACGCGAACGGCAATGTCCTTTACGTAGGCAAGGCACGCGACCTGAAGAAGCGTGTCGCCAGCTATTTCAACAAGACGCTGTTGTCGCCGCGCATCGCCATGATGGTGGCCAGGATCGTGCGCATCGAGACCACGGTAGTGCGCACCGAGGCCGAGGCGCTACTGCTGGAAAACAACCTCATCAAGGCGCTGGCGCCGCGCTATAACATCCTGTTCCGCGACGACAAGTCGTATCCGTTCGTCAAGCTGACCAGCCATCGCTTCCCGCGCATGGCCTATTACCGCGGCGCCACCGACCGCAAGCACCAATACTTCGGACCATTCCCGAGCGCCCATGCGGTACGGGAGAGCATGCAGATCCTGCAGCGGGTGTTCCAGTTGCGCACCTGCGAGGATACGGTCTTCACCAACCGCACGCGGCCGTGCCTGCTGCACCAGATTCATCGCTGCACCGGCCCATGCGTGGGCGCCATCAGCGAGGCGGATTACGCCCGCGACGTCAGCAACGCGGCGCGCTTCCTGCAGGGGCGGCAGAACGAGGTGCTCGAGGGCTTGCAGGCGAAAATGGAAGAGCATGCAGGGCGCCTGGAATTCGAGCAGGCGGCTGCGGTGCGGGACCAGATCGGTGCATTGTCCACCGTGCTCAAGCGGCAGGCGGTGGAGGAGGTCGGGCAGGCCAGCGACATCGACGTGCTTGCGGTAGCGGTGGAGGGCGGCCGCGCCTGCGTCAACCTGGCGATGATCCGCGGGGGGCGGCACCTGGGTGACAAGGCTTACTTCCCGGCGCACGTCGAGGAAGGCGCGATGATCGTCGAGGATGAGGACGAAGCCGCCGCGGGCGCAGCGGCCGAGGCTGGCGAAGAAAACGCGCCGGCGGCGGCCGGTCCCGCCGGTATTCCGGTCGAGCGCATTGCCGCCGAGGTGTTGTCCGCCTTCATGGCGCAGCACTATCTGGACCAGGCCGTGCCGCCGATCCTGGTGGTCAGTCACCTGCCGCCGGGCAAGGCACTGCTGGAGGCGCTGTCGATGCAGGCCGGGCGCAAGGTCACACTGGTCCGCCAGCCGCAGGGGCAGCGCCGGGCCTGGCTGGAGATGGCCCAGAAAGGTGCGGAACTGGCGCTATCCCGCCGCCTGGCGGAGCAGGGCAGCCAGCAAGCCCGTACGCGCGCGCTGGCGGACACGATCGGCATCGACATGGAGGACCTGGCGCTGCTGCGCGTTGAGTGTTTCGACATCAGCCATACCGCGGGCGAGGCGACGCAGGCTTCTTGCGTGGTCTTCCACCATCACGAGATGCAGAACGCCGAATACCGCCGCTATAACATCCAGGACATCACGCCCGGAGACGACTACGCCGCCATGCGCCAGGTGCTGACGCGGCGCTACCAGAAGCTGGTGGAGCTGATGGAGCAGGCGCAGCAGGGCGTCCCCGAAGGTCGGCAGGGCGACATGCCCGACGCGGCGGGCACGCCTGCCGCGTCGACGCTGATGCCCACTGTGGTCCTGATCGATGGCGGCAAGGGCCAGGTGGAGGTCGCGCGCCAGGTATTCGAAGAACTCGGCCTGGATATCGGCCTGCTGGTGGGCGTGGCCAAGGGCGAAGGCCGCAAGGTCGGACTGGAGACGCTGATATTTGCCGACGGCCGTCCGTCGCTGGAACTGGGGCAGGGGAGCGCGGCCCTGATGCTGGTGGCGCAGATCCGCGACGAGGCGCACCGCTTTGCCATCACCGGCATGCGTGCGCGCCGCGCCAAGGTGCGCACCACCTCGCGGCTGGAGGAGATCGAAGGCGTCGGCGCCCGCCGCAGGCAAAAGCTGCTCACCCGCTTCGGCGGCCTGCGAGGCGTCATTGCGGCTAGCATCGACGAACTGGCCAGCGTCGACGGCATTTCACATGCGCTAGCCGAGGAAATCTATCGGCAGCTGCATTGATTCGGTCAAATCCGAGGGCCGTGTGGCAGGAAATGCTCGGTTCCCGTTGAAATAGGCGACAATCTCAGGGTTGCCCATTGCCGTTGTCTCGTTTCGAGCCCCCATGCCGCTGAATATACCGATCCTGCTGACCTGGCTCCGTGTTGCCATGATTCCCCTCGTGGTGGGTGTCTACTACCTGCCCGAGGCATGGCTGCCAATGCATGCCAAGAACATGACGGCAGCAGGTTTCTTCATCATTGCAGCGGTCACCGACTGGCTGGACGGCTTCCTGGCAAGGCGCTGGAACCAGACATCGTCCTTTGGCGCTTTCCTGGATCCGGTCGCCGACAAGCTGATGGTGGCCGCGGCATTGCTGTCCCTGCTTGCACTGGGCCGGGTCGCCGACCTGATCGCGCTGGTGATCATCGGCCGCGAGATCACCATCTCGGCGCTGCGCGAATGGATGGCGCAGATCGGGGCCTCCAAGAGCGTCGCGGTGAATTTTCTCGGTAAGCTCAAGACCACTTTCCAGATGATCGCGATACCGCTGCTGCTCTTCAACGACAGTCTGCTGGGCATCGTCGACGCCTCGGTGCTGGGTGCGTGGATGATCTATGTGGCGGCTGTGCTGACCCTGTGGTCGATGTTTTATTACATGAAGCTGGCATGGCCGCAGATTCGCGAGCGCAGTGGCCTGAGTGGAGAAGCCACCGCACAAAAATGAAGATCCGGTGAAAAATATGCTTGACGAATGCTGCGGCGGTTTGCAATAATCCTGTTCTCGCTTCTGACGAAACAAACCGAACGAAGCGAAAAGCAGCAAGAACGCAGCGTGATGTGGTCAGTATCGGCGCAGAAGTAGCGTTTTAAGTAAGAAGTCAGCAGGATCCTGCGGGAGTAGCTCAGTTGGTAGAGCGCAACCTTGCCAAGGTTGAGGTCGCGAGTTCGAGCCTCGTCTCCCGCTCCAGGTTTCCGTTGCATCTGGAAATCGCGGTGCATACCGTAGGGTTCCAGATTGGCGCTCAGAGTAGTAAATGCGGGAGTAGCTCAGTTGGTAGAGCGCAACCTTGCCAAGGTTGAGGTCGCGAGTTCGAGCCTCGTCTCCCGCTCCAATCCCAAAGGGAAGCAGCGCTTCCCTTTTTGTTTGCGATAGTGGTGCGCAGGCGCGGYCCGGCAGGGTCAGGCGAATGCGGCTACAATCCCAGCAGCCGTCACCCGGCGGGGTGGCAGAGTGGTCATGCAGCGGCCTGCAAAGCCGTGTACGCCGGTTCGATTCCGACCCCCGCCTCCAATATAAAGCCCTGATCATTCAGGGCTTTATTCTTTTCTGTTCCGCTCGTCATCCTGTTGAACCCGGTTGGAAAGAGGGTTGAAGGATTCGCCGCCGTTTGGTTTGGCGAGGGAGCGGTCGCGCAGGGTTAGGGGCCACCCAACTTCCGACGGTGCCAAGCGGCTTACTGCGCATGCCGGAATTCGTCACCAGAACTGACGTAATTTGTCACGGTGCGCCGGATACATGCAGTTACAACTGACGCACTTTGTCACAATGATCCGGTTTCCGGCCAAATTTGGGCTGGCATGAGGGTTGCTTATAGAGTTTGCGCAGCAAGTTGCTGCCTACAAAATAATTGGGGGTCAATCTTATGAAAAAAGCACGGATGGGAATCAAGCGGGTGCAGAAGGGCTTTACTCTGATCGAACTGATGATCGTGGTCGCGATCATTGGTATTCTGGCAGCAATTGCGATTCCGCAGTATCAGGACTACGTGACCCGTTCTCGGTGGTCGGAGAACCTCACTGCAATTGCCCCTCTTAAGCAAGCGATCGCCGAATGTGCGCAGAACAATGCTTTGCCGGCTGGGGCTATTGCTGCGGTAGCATGTGTTGACAATGTGGGGCTGGCTACGGCAGCTGGCGGTGGTTTCACAGCCATGCCGACGGCGGCGTCGCTCCCCAACGGGACTGTTACTTACACAGCGGGGGTAATTACGATTGTTGGTAGGGGGCAGCTGGCGGCAACGTGCTCCGTAACACTCACGCCCAATGTGACCGCCTCCAATGTACAGTTTGCGGTCGCAGACGTCGGTTGTACCAAGGCGCAAACCGGCGTTTGACCCCCGCTTTAGGTGTATAGGTCTAAAAGCGCCTTCGGGCGCTTTTTTCCTGTTTCGGAGCAGTATTCTGCCGTTGCCCACCACGAATCGCGTCGTTCGCGCGGAACGGGTGGATTTGCTTGGAGAGCGCATACGGCTCACGGCAACACTGGCGGCCGCGCCCACTCCGCAGGAGATTGAGCAGAAACTGCAACGGATGCGCACTCTGGCGGCGATCTAGCG
>NZ_JBFTLX010000327.1:0-6666 GCF_056396665.1 Cupriavidus sp. 05T313
TCGCTGAGCGGCATCACTTGCGCATCCGGTCGCCTCCGAGCGGATCCGCGATGATCATCGTGCGATCCAGTACGCCCTGGTCGTCAAAGTAGACACTGAAGTGGGCAGGCAGATAGCCATTCGCATAGAGCCGGTAGGACCATGCCTCGCGCTTCATGAGCGGGTAGTACTGGACAGGCTCCCGCGGCAGGCCAAAGCGCTCGGTCACGTCGCGCTTGGTCCAGACGCCTGGCTTTGCCTCGTAGATCTCTTTCTCAGTCAACATCTGGCGGAAGCTGACGAGCTTTGCGTTCGCGTCAAAATCCGCGGCGTAGACTTCAAATCCCATGGGCTGGTGCGAATAGATCCATCGGGTGGTGCCGTCGGCGAGCGCATAGGTCTCAGTAGGCGCGCCAAAGGTCTCGCGAACGGAGCTTTCCGGGCTGCCGATCATCTGCTGCGCAGTCTGCACGGGTTGCAGGGACGCACAGGCCGACAGCGCAACCGCGGTGCCGGCCAGCCACTGGGCGAAGCGATATTGCATCACCATCCTCCACTGCAGAAGGTAAGGTTACTTTCGACCGGTTCAATCCAAGCATAGTCCATCCGCTACATTCCGGACCCTGCTCCTGCTGCCCCCCTTTGCGCCAGCCCTGATGCTGCCCGTGCTGCCGCGTCGGCGAGGAAACCCACGGAATTGGCAGGTGCTTCAGGGGGGGGCATGCGCGAACTCCACCTGGATATTCATGCGCACGGCGTCGTCCACGGCGGGGAACCATGCTGCCAGGTCGAATTCCCGCCGGCTGACCTCTCCGACCGCGGAGAAGGCAATCGTGTCATCGCGTCGCGGATCTCCGATGGGGCCGGCTGGTGTTACGAGAAGGCTGATCGGGCGCGTGATGCCGCGGACCGTGAGGTTGCCAATAAGGCACCCGCTGCCTTCCCCGGTCCGCACAAAGCGGGTACTGACAAAGCGGATCTCCGGATAGCGGGCCACATCGAGCATGCCGCTGCCCCGGATGAGCGGAGACAGGATGCGCGGGCGCGCCTCGACGCTAGCGGCATCGATGGTCACCGTGACCCGGCCGGAGTCAAAGCCGGCCTGCGTTCCTTCGAGCTGTGCACTCATCTGGTGAAAGCGCATCCTGATCTTTGAGCGCGAGAAGGCGTCGACATCGAGCGTGACGCTAGAGTGTTGTGGCACCAGCACGTACCGATCGGGCCGCCCGGCCGCGTCGGCGGGCTGGGCCTGGATGGCGGCGCCCGCCAGCGATGCGAATGCGGCGAGCATAAGTTTGGCGATCGCGTGCCCGCGCGTGGCCCGGAACCGGAGTGGCAAATCGCGCACGCTTTCTCCTCGGCCGAAGCGTTGTGGTCTGTCTGGGTAAACGCGTGGCGGCCAGGATTTATTCCATTCCCACAGCCGCAAAGGCCGAAAGGGGCAGTCAGGATGGAGCAGGGCGAGGCCGTGTTGCCCGCRCCGGCCCCCGCCCGGGCAGGCCGGACGGGGGCCATGGCAAGGCTCTGACTCTTCTCGCGGAGGTAGCTTGCAAACGCGCCTGGCGTCAGGCTCTACTTCTTTTTGCCCTTGTGCTGTTCCCCGCCCGACTTCCGATAGCGCTCGAGATACTCGTCGCGCAGCTTGCGCACACAGCGGCCGATCTTCACATAGTCCTCTTCGTTGAGGTTGGCCAGCGAAACCCGTCCCGACGGGTGGCGCGTACCGAATCCCTTGCCAGGCAGCAGTACCACGCCCGCCTCCTCGGCCAGGCGGAACAGCAACTCGTGGGGCYGAATCGAATCAAGGAGCCATTTGACAAAATCCGGCCCGACGTCCTTGCTTTGCTGTTCGACGTCGAGCAGTGTGTAATAGTCGACCACGTTCGGATCCACAGGTTCGGGGGCTGCACCCATGCCACGATACAACGCCGCCTTGCGGCTTCGGATCAACCGCTTCATGGCGTTCTTGTAGCTCTCGGTCGAATCCATCAGGGAAAACAGAGAGAACAGCACCATCTGCACCTGCTGCGGGGTGGAAAGACCCGCCGTGTGGTTGAGCGCCACCGTGCGGCTGTCCGCCACGATGCGATCGATGAACGGCAACTTGTCCGGTTCGGTAGTAATCGATGCGTAGCGATGGTGCAGGTCTTGGCGTACGGCTTTTGGCAAGTTCGAGAGCATTTCATCGAACAGATTCGACTTATGGGTCGCGATCACGCCTAGCCGCCAGCCGGTTGCGCCAAAGTACTTGGAGAACGAGTACACCAGGATGGTGTTCTTCGGGCACATGGCAAATAGCGACACAAAGTTGTCGGCAAAGGTGCCATACACGTCGTCGGTCAGGATGATCAGGTCCGGACGTTCCTTGACGATAGCAGCGAGATAGTTGAGGCTCTCGTCGCTCATTCGCACCGAGGGGGGATTGCTCGGATTCACAAGGAAAAAGGCCTTGACCTTCGGGTCCCGCAGCTTGTCGAGCTCCTTGTCAGGGTATTGCCAGCCAGCAGTCGGATCCGCTTCGATCTTCAGTTCGGCCAGGTCATACTCCTTCAGTTCCGGGATCTCGATATAAGGCGTAAAGATGGGCACGCCCAGTGCGATCGTGTCGCCGGCCTTGAGCAGCCCGTTGACCTTCATCGAATTGAACAGATAAGTCATCGCCGCGGTACCRCCCTCGACCGCGTACAAGTCAAAATCGCCCAAAAAGGGATGCGTGCCGATCATTTCCTTTCGGATGTATTGCTTGACGATCTTTTCGCTAAGCCTGAGCATGCGATCCGGTACCGGATAGTTGCAAGCCAGGATGCCTTCGCACATCTCGTAGAGGAAATCGCCTCCATCATGGCCGAGCTGGTCTCGCACGAAAGAGACGGCGCCTGCCAGGAACCTGACCCCCGGGGTGTCGCGGTGATAACGCGCGAAGAGATCGAAGCGCTCCTCGATGCCAGACCTCCGGGGAAAACCCCTGACGCCTTCCGCGAGGTAAGAAAAGGACCGTTCGGATTCGGTCATGGCAAACAAGCCAAGCTGCCAAAAGCCATGGCGTGGCACGGTTGCAAGGAAGTTGGGATTGCCGCGTCCGGCGTTAAGCATCAAACGGTTCGTGACGCTCCCGGCCAGCTTGATCAACTCATCCTTGAGTTCAAACGGCGAGAGATTTTCCAACTTCGACGGATCTGGCTTACTCATGGCGCATTCCCCCATAAAATGGCGCATAGCGGAGAAAAATAGTCAAGCAACGCATCACGGAATCCATTCTAGTCAATGGCGTGAACTTCAGAATCATGATCCTGTTGCGATCAGCGTCCCATCCGGCGGTCGTAGCTTTGCGAGATACGATCGAGCAGGCCGGGATCGCGCGAGTCACTGGTGTTGAACTGCACGCGCACGCTGCCGTCGGCCTGCTGCCGCACGCTGGCGGTCACGGTGCTGCCGTTTCGCTGGCCCGCGACCGTACCGCTTGCCTGGTCCTGAACGTTGATCGCCACGCCCTGATCGCGCATGGCGTCCGCGGCGGCGGAGAACGAACGGTCATAGCTCGCGGGTACGGTGCCGGCCGGATAGCCATAGTAGGTACAACCCGAGACGGCCAGGATGGCGCCAAATATCAGGGTAGCAAGCAGGTTCTTCATGGTGAGACCTTTCTCCAGCCGGGGCCGGGGTCAAACGTGTTCATTGCCGACGCCTTGGCGGCGCCGTCGGCACCCAGGTCGCGTTCATAGACCTGGCCCTCGTGGCTCACCATGAAGCTCATCACGCCAGTGTCCTGGTAGCGCACGGGCCAGGCGATGACGGCGAATCCGCCGAAGAGCTTGCCGTTGACTACGTAGTCGAATGCGCCGCCCGGCGCGTGCGGGCCTTGCGCTGTGAGGAGCTTGTAGTGATAGCCATAGTAGCCATCCTTTCCGGCATTGCGCGTGCCGGCTCCCTTGAAAGCCGGGCCAAGCGGGCTCGCTGGCTCACCGGCGCGAGTTGGCCAGTACAGTCCGTCCCGCTTTCCGGGGGAACTCGACAGTCTGGGCGCATAGGCGAGTACGGCGCCGCCGTCGTGGGCGGCCAGGGCGTATTCGTTCTGCGCATCGTGGATGGCCAGCATCGTCTGGATCACGGCCAGCTCGTTCCTCCCGACGCGTCGTACACGCATTTCCTCTGCCCCGGCGCGCGTGTCGAACTGCCAGCCGTGGGCCGACTTCACGAGAGGGATGGGCAGGGTCCAACCGTCGTTGCCCACGGCGATGTACGCGCGATGGCCAGCCGGCTGGAGTGCATGGGCACTCCCCCAGGCCGCCAGAAACTGGTATCGGACTTCGGCACCCACGGGCGGTATCAGGTCGCGAAAGTTGGCGCCCAGAAGGCTCTTCATTGCCGCCTCGTCATCATTGAGTACCGCGTCGCCAAATGCCCTCATCGCTGCTTCGGGCGATGCAAACACCTGATTTGCGTGTGCGGCAGGTACCGCCCCGAGCCCCAACAGCAGCGCACTGAGCACGGAGAATACCGTGATGAAGAGCCGGCCTTGACGACATAGCCGAGGTGAGTTCATGCCCGTCTCTCCTTAGCGCCGGCCGCCGCCGCCGCGTCCGCCACCGCCAAATCCGCCCCCGCCGCCACGCCCGCCACCTCCGTAGCCTCCCGCGCCACCACCGCTCGAGCGGTTGAACCCGGAAGACTGCATGCTGGACTGTCCCCGGTTGACGTCGCGTTGCGCGACATTGCCGCCGCCGACACCCTGGAAGGCGTTGTCGCGGCCGCCGAAGCCAGCGCTGTACCGGTCGGCATCCCTGGCGCGGTCGGACGTGCCTGGCCTGTTTGAAGCGCCGGCGCGATCCGACGTGCCAGGCCTGCTTGAAGCTCCGATGCGATCGCCAGTGCCGGCCCTGTCAACAGCCGCGGTCCGGTCGGCAACGCTGGTCCGCCCGCCGGCAGCCCCCTCGCGACCACGGAAGTCCGCGCGCCTGTCGGCGCCGGCCACGCTGCGGCCAAACTTCTCGCGAGACGCATTGTCGCGGTAGGCAACACCCTTGCGATGGCTCGCGTCGTGCTGCCAGCGTCCGCCCTGGGCCTTGTTGCGATCGAAGTGGTGGTCGATGTGGGCGCCACGGTTGATGTCGATGTTGATGTTCCCACCGCCCCAGTTACAGTTGCCGAAGATCGCACCTGCGGCGGCAAAGCCAAGGCCCCACGCGAACCCGCCGAGGAGGGCGCCACCGGGATAGTACGCGGGGTACGGTGGCCAGTAGTAGGGCGGGTAGGCCGGATAACCCCATCCGCCATAGACAATGGTGGGGTCATAGGCGGGGACATAGATGACTTGCGGGTTGGCTGGCTCGATGCGAACGATTGTGGGCGACACCGCCTCGGCCGTTGTCGCCTGCTCCACGATCACCCGTTGCTGCTCATTCGACTGCAGGTTGCCGGATTTCTGGGCCCGCGAGCGCAGGCGCTGCACTGCAGCCAGTACTTCCTTTTCTTGCGCGAGAACGGCGTCGCCAAGCCTCTGCGTCCAGTCGAGCTTGTCATACATAGGCTCAAGGACCTGAGGAAAGGCGACCAGCGACTTTACGCTGACGTCCCATGATTCGCTCGCGACAGCCTGGACCGCGTCATCGCCCTTGAGGTTCGGATGGGCCTTGACCCAGCGAGCGGCGTACACGATCTCCAGGGGATACGTGGAAGCCATCAGCACTTGGGACAGCACCGAGTCCGGGTAGAGCGCGATTGGCGCGACCAATGCCTCGATCTCTTCTGGCTGAAAGGAAGGCGCGGCCTGCTCCTGGGCATTTGGAACGCCTGATGCGAGCAGTGTCCCAACGAGGAACCACGCCCGGAGGGCTTGAGCCAGCCGCTTACCACATGCACTCATGGCGACTCCCCATCGACTGAGCGAGACATGTGCACGAGTCCCCACCCAAGCGGCTGGGGCGAAAGGCTATCGAGATCAAATCGCGCACCGCTAGTTCAGGCGAGAATCATGATGACGACCATGCCCCAGATCGTCAGGAACGTGTTCCCCACGGCATAGGTAACGGTGTAGCCGAGACCCGGAACCTGGCTCTTCGCGGCTTCGCAGACCATACCCAGCGCAGCTGTGGTGGTCCGCGCGCCGGCGCATACCCCCAGCAAGATAGCGGGATGAAAGTGGAATACATACTTGGCGATCAGCATTCCGACAATGAGCGGCACCGACGTCGCAAAGATGCCCCAGAGGAAAAGACTGATCCCAAGCTTCTGCAAGCCAGCGACAAATCCGGGGCCCGCGGAGATTCCGACAACAGCAATAAAGACATTGAGTCCAACCGAGTTCATGAACCAGACCGTAGGCTCCGGTATGCGACCGAAGGTCGGGTGGATTGCCCGGTACCATCCGAAGATAATGCCGGCAATCAGCGCGCCACCGGCCGTGGAAATGGTCAAGGGAACACCGCCCACCTTCAAGACGATTGCGCCGATCAACGCGCCAACAGTGATTGCAAGCGACATGGTGGCCACGTCCGTCACCGAAGTAGGTCGATCGATGTAGCCAAGCTTCTTCGCGGTCGCGTTGATGTCCTGTGTACGTCCAACCACCGTGACGACGTCGGCGCGGTAGAGTTTCGTCTTGGGCAAGACCGGGATCACGGTTTCGGTTGGCCCGCGCTTGATCCTCTTGAGGAACACCCCGCGCGCGCCCGGCCAGCGGGCCAATTC
>NZ_JBFTLX010000328.1:0-6528 GCF_056396665.1 Cupriavidus sp. 05T313
CTGTTGGTATGTTCTGAAGTGTTGCGTGTGGGACGGCACGGAGACTTCAGATACCGCAACGGAAAAGTGCTTTTATGGTATCTTTCGCCGTTGCGTTTTTGTTGTGGGTTTAGGTTTTATGTTCGTTCAGGTCAGCGCCGCCGCCGTGCCGCGGGCGCTCCGGGGGGTTGCGCTGGTCGACAGCAACCACATGCCCAGGTACTGGGCCGCGGTCTGGCTGGTCATCGCGGGTGCGCAATGGGCAACGTCCACGCAGACCATGCGGCTGCGGTACATCGAGAACCTGTATGAGCATGCGGATCGGTCATTCAAGGCGAATGCGCTGGATGACGCGCTATCCGACCTTGACGATGCCCGGCTTGCGGACATTCTCGAGTCGTGGTTCGTGAGTCTGCGTAATCAGCCTGTTGCCACTCGCAGCAATGAGGACCGGTGGCAGACCGGACTGGCATTCGTGACATCGGTGATCACATGGCTGTCGAAGTCGGCGGACGCGAAGATGCGACAGATCGAGGCGCGCATCCACCGACTATCGACGCTTTACCGCCAGCTTCACATTCGCCAAGGTGCCCGCAGCGAGACCGTTCGGTCGTTGCCCTCCAGCGTGGTCGAGAATCTCTATCAGATCCTGGATCCGGAATCGGATGCCAATCCCTTCCAGCGCGCGCACACCCGCTGGCGGGTCTTCATCGCATTCGTGCTGATGCTGCATCAGGGTCTGCGCCGCGGCGAACTCTTGCTGCTGCCAGCAGACGCCATCAAGAGCAGCTATGACCGCGAACTTGGCCGGACAAGGTACTGGCTGAACGTCCGGCAAAACGAGTATGAAGAAGTTGGCAGCGACAGCCGTTACTCGAAACCCAGCATCAAAACGCTCCATTCGGTCAGGCAAATTCCCGTCAGCGACGCAACGGCGGGCCTGGTGCAGATCTATTGCGAAAATTACCGGGGCCGGCCTTCCCATTCGTTCATGTTAAACGCCCAGACTGGCGGCCCTCTTTCCACAGAGTCGTTGACGAAGATCTTTACAACGATATCGAAAGCGTTGCCTACGGATGTGCTGCAGGAACTGCACGACCGCACCGGAAAGAAGTCGGTCACCTGCCACGACCTCCGGCACACCAGCGCCGTATTGCGGCTTCACCAGCTGCTGGAGCGAGGCGACTCGATGCCCGAAGCGCTGCAGAAACTGCGTACATTCTTCGGATGGTCGAAAGAGTCGGACATGCCGTCGCGCTATGCTAGGGCTGTCTTTGAAAGCCGACTCGCGAGCGTATGGAACGACGCATTCGACGATCGTGTGGCCTTGCTGCGCGCGCTGCCGCAGGGACGCTGATCATGCTGGAGGCCTTCCCATCCCGGCTTCGTGGGCAAGCCGAGCCATCGGTGCTCGAAAGCATGGTGGCGTCACTGCCTGAGCTACCGCCCGTTGTACGCTACTACGACGACTTCGACGACCAACTCCGCTCCATCCCGGCAGTCCGTCAGACAGATGTCTTCGGACTTCACATCAATGGTCGGATGTTCCGGCTCGACTTTGGCCGGTATCCTGCTGTCTACGGCGCTCTGCAGAAGCATCTACTGGTCTTCCTGTTGGGCGAAGACTTGCATATCTCGACCTGCTTCAATGTATTGATCGCAGCAATGCATCTCGATGTGCATGACGTCGACCGCGTTGTTGCAGCCGGCCCAACCCGCATATCAACGATATGGATGGCGCTGCGCGCCCGTCAGTTGCCGGTTCACGCCTATCGTTTCGTTAAGGCGGTTCTGCGGCTGCTATGCAGACATCGCCAGCACGGGTGGTCCGAGTCCTATCTGACCTATGTCAGCGCTGCCCTGCCCGGCCCCGCGTCGGACTCATATGCCGGTGTGCGGTCGGGCGATGTCTTCCTGAGTGCTGATGAAGAAGCCGTAATCGTTCGCTACCTGGACGAAACGTCGGACCTCGTGAGGGCCCGAGGCTGGTCAGGCATCGCGCACGACGAGCTTTGCGAGGCTGCGATGGTGCTCTGTTCCTATCAGTTCGCCATGCGCCCAATTCAGGTCGCGATGCTGACGATGCGTGATGTACGGGTCTGGCAGACAGAGCCCCGCGGCGAACCGGCCGTTCACCTCACGTTTCTCATGGTCAAGCAGCGGGGAAGGCTTCGAAAAAGGCCGATGGTCCGTCGTGTGAAACAGGAGTGGGCGGTGCTATTCACGGCCCTGATTGCCTATGCAGATTTGCAAGGTCGTGACGCGAGCGATCGCGTCTTCGACGTCAGTTCCAATCATGAGGCCGGCTCTCGCATCGCCCGCTGCATGGAACGCCTCATCGGGGACGACGCTTGCGCGATGGACCTTCGTCATACGGCAGCCCAACGCCTCGTTGACGCTGGTGCAAGCCACGAAGAACTCGCCGAGTTCATGGGGCATTCCGATGTACGGACGGGGCTGGTGTACTTTGCGGCATCAGCCTCTCACGCGGAACGGGTCAACCGAGCACTCGGCGCGTCAGATATATACCGGCGGGTGGCAAAGATCGCGCACGATCGGTTCGTCTCCCCGGAAGAACTCACCCAGCTCAAGGGAGAACAGCAGATCGCCGGCGTGCCTCACGGCATCCCGATCGCCGGCATCGGCGGCTGCACGTCGGGGCAACCAGCCTGCCCCTACAATCCGGTGACGTCGTGCTACGGGTGCAGGAAGTTTATGCCTTTGCACGACAAAACGATGCACGAGAGTGTGCTGGCCGCAATGCGTGAAGTGGTCTTGCTCTTCGAGCAGAGTTCTCGTGGTGATGCCCAATCGCCGGCCTACCTGCAACTGCAGCGCACGATCGCCGAAATACAGGCGGTCATCGACGAGTTGGAAGGCGAGCGCCGATGAACCCACACTACTCTGCCTTCATCGAGTTGGGCAAGGCACTCGTCCGTGAAAAGGGCCTGCAGTGGGACATACCTCTGGACGAGGCAGGCACTGCTCGTGACGGTGTCGGCTGGAATCTGACGGCGGTTACCGGTGACGTGCCACCCCCAAACCACTACCTGCGAGATCTCGGCGCCGAGGCGAAGGCGCTGGCTATCGTCAATGCAGAGCGCGTCGAGCGTGGCCTGATGCCACTGCCCCGGCGAGCGCTGGCTGTCTCGTGGCAAGACCTGATTAAGGCAGCGGTGGCTGAACAGTTGCTGTTCAGGCGTAACACCACGCGGTATGTGGCACATAGCATCGCGCGTCCGCTGCGGGTGCTCGCCACGTGCGTGGACAAGACCCCGTGGCAACTGACCGCCGACGATCTGCGTGCGGCTGTTCGTATTGCAACAGCATGCCAGGCGACCGGCAAGCTGGGGGATCAGGTGGCCGGCATCGTCAAGACGGTGTTTGACGCTCAGCACATTTGCGATGCAGGCCCTTTGTACTCGTCGCTAGCTGTGCCGCGCATGCAAGTAAAAGGTACGAACAAAGCAAAGCATACCTGGTCGCAGGATGAACTACGGGCCGACCTGGAGGCTCGCAAGCGCGGCGAACGCCTGCCTGAGCGCCGGGCGTTCTGGGAGCTGACCCGCATCGTGATGACCGAACGGCCACGCACGTTCATGGACGAGCTGCGGTTCGCTGCGGTGCGCACTCTAATCGTGACCGGCATGCGTGCAGGGGAAGTTGCGTTGCTGCCGGTCGATTGGAAGCGTGAGCGGACGTATCTGGACTCGAAGGGTCGTCCAGCCGGTGAGTCCGGTGGCATCTCGACATCCTTGATGGTGCGCCACTTTGCGGAAAAGCAGCAGGACGCTGAAGCGGACAGTCGCGTCCTGTTTGAAGGCGCCCAGCCAGTCCCGGAAATGTTCCGGGCGTTGCTGACAGAGACACTTGACCGTGTAGCCAAGCTCACAGA
Organism: Cupriavidus sp. 05T313; assembly: GCF_056396665.1. Taxonomy (NCBI): domain Bacteria; kingdom Pseudomonadati; phylum Pseudomonadota; class Betaproteobacteria; order Burkholderiales; family Burkholderiaceae; genus Cupriavidus; species Cupriavidus sp. 05T313. The sequence continues at coordinate 3,875 of NZ_JBFTLX010000328.1, forward strand.
ACCGCTCCGCGCGACGCTGAAACTGCAATGTGAGACGGAGCGACTATTGCCATGGTATCCGGTCGACAGTCTCGTACCTGTCATCGAGCTTTACACCCGTCTGGCAGGCAACCCGTTCTGGCTAGGCATTGAGCGAGATCCGTTCATAAAACGCTACCGCGATGGCCTCGATCCGTCAGTGTTTGATGAACTGTATGACCACCAGTGTGCGCTGTGGCGAAATGGCACACTGACCCTCGACATGGCTGTCTACGTGTTTGGGAATCGTCTGGTGAAGGCGATGCGTGAAGGCAAGACAAGCATGCGCTTCCGATATGCTGATGGCTCGCCGATCGGCCTTGGAAAGCGGATGGAGTGGCACGCTGCATACTTGCACGTTGGCGAGCTCGAGGAGCATATCCGGTTCACGACGCCAACGAAGGTGTCCGACACCATGCGGCTTCCGCTGGCCACGGGATTCGTTGAGCCCTGGGAGTTGTTGTTCGTGCAGCCCAAACGGTCGGTGGCCGAGGAACGCAACGATGGGCTTTGCGATGTGACCCGCTACATGGCGGTCAACCGGCCAGACCCTACGTTCATCGGACAGTCGCTGGGTGACGCGAAGCACCTGCCGACGCTGTTTGAAAAGTACGGACAGACCGACGAAGACCGGGCCTTGAAGATCGAGGCACACATGCTGCGCCACATGCAGAACACCGAGCTGTTCCGGCTTGGCGTTGCCGACACGATCATCTCAAAGCGCTTCAACCGGCGCAGCGTTGCACAAAGCTATGAATACGACCATCGCAGCCTGGCGGAGGATCTTGACCAGATTGAAATTCCACAGGACGTCGAGATCCTGCTCGGCGAAAAAGCCGGCACGGTTGCCCGACTCATCAAGGGTGGCAAGGCCAGCGGTCCGATCGTCGATGCCTTCCGGCGCATCCAGAAAACGGAGGGCGACGCGGCCGCATACGAGTACCTGCGCGCCGAAGCGGACGGATTCCATGCCACCCCTTATGGGCACTGCCTGAACTCGTTCACGGTCGATCCGTGCGCCAAGCATCTGGAGTGCTTTGCCGACTGTCGTCACCTCTCGGCCACTGACCTGCCGGAGCACAGGCGGAACCTGATCCGGCTCGAGGGTCAGCTCAAGCTCGCCGTGGAGACGATCAAGGCCCGCCCATCGACCAGCATTGGTTGGCAAAACCAGCTCGACCACGCGGAAAAACGGCTGGCTGGCGTACAAGGGCTGCTCAAAACGCGGCCGGGCCACCGTCCCTTCCCCGATGGCATTGACCTCTCCTTGCCCCGACAACAGGGAATACTTGATGAATAAAGCCAATGAAGCGGCGTCGGCCGATGATGGGAAAATGCGCGAGATCCTTGAGGTATTGCTGACCGACGACGAGGACATCTCGGCGCGCGCCGTCGCCCGGCTGCATCCGTCCATCAAGGCAGCGTCGTCGATCACCCGCAGCGAGTCACGCTGCAGGCTGCTTGCCGAGTATCAGCAGCGCCAAGCGGAATACCGGCGCTGGCGTGGCCGCGCTGCCAAGCGACCTGGCGCTGACATGGCCGCGACGCTTGCCGACAAGGACCTCAGGATTACGGAGCTTGAAGCCACCGTGCAATTGCTGACGGCTTCCCACCTCGCAATGCTACGTGCCGTTGGTGAATTGGGCGGATTCAGCAAGTGGGCCAGATTCTACGAGCAGTATCGTGACGCCCGGGACAAGCTTGCAGAACTTGGCGCCCTACCCGAAGCGGCAATCGTCGCGATGCCTGAGAATCCTAAACGCCGGAACTAAGCGCGGCGACGCTGAATGCCATCCGGCGTGATACTGTCTGCATTGATGCTCGCAGCCACGAAATGGCTGCGGTTCCGCGGCGGAAGCCGTCTCTCTCCCGAAAGGAGCGTTCATGTCCTATTGCCCCTTCTTCCAGACCCTGCATGACGAAACCCGCCCTGTGGGCAACCTCGGCCGGGGAACACATTACTCCATCCTTCGGGCGCCGGTCTGGCATGACGAGCTTCTGAACCGGCTCGATCGCTGCGCATTCCTTGACCTCGCAGTCATCTGGGACGAGGACCATGACGATCGCGTGATCGACGCGCTCATGATGCTTTACGTCGGCGGCCTGCTCTCACCTGTGCGGTATATCGGGGAGCGCAAGGGTACGCTCTCTGTGTTGTTGGCTTCAGATGCAATGCGGACCTGGACCCCGAAGGCGCTGCAGCAGTATCGCGACGATATTGAGGATGTTTGCCAGTGCCTGGAAGATCCGTGGACGGCAAAAGTTGACGCCGTCGATGGGCGCGAGCACTCGATCATCCACAGTTCGGCCGAGAACGTCTCCATATACCTTCGCAACATCGACGTCCTGTGGGAACTGGGGGTCAAGCCAAGGACGCGATCGTAGTCCCACGCCCTAGTGCGCAACGCGCAACACCGCGGTCGTCAGACTCCCGGCCTGGCGTGTCCTTCCGTTGCGCCTCCACACAAAGCTCAACGCAACGAAGACKGGTGCCACGGGCACGCAACACGTGCTAGCCAAAAAAGTGGGGCCCTGTGGAAAATCCGTCCGTCTTCCGGCTGAAATACAACAAAACCTGAAAACCAAAACCAACGCAACACTAGGCCATAGGTGCCAAGAATGTTACCAAACGATGT
>NZ_JBFTLX010000329.1:0-6489 GCF_056396665.1 Cupriavidus sp. 05T313
CATTTGCATCACGGCTTGATTGACCTGTTCGATGCCATCGCTCTGCTGCCCCGACGCCACCGCGATCTCGCCGAGGATGGTGGTGACCTGCCGGGAGGCGGTCACGATCTCGCGCATCGTCTGGCCAGCGTGCTCCACCCGCGCCGCGCCGTTGCGCACTTGCTCCGCGGAGTCGCCGATCAGCCCGCGGATTTCCTTGGCCGCCGCGGCGCTGCGCTGCGCCAGGGTACGTACCTCGCCCGCCACCACCGCAAAGCCCCGCCCCTGCTCGCCCGCGCGCGCCGCTTCCACGGCGGCGTTGAGCGCCAGGATGTTGGTCTGGAACGCGATGCCTTCGATCACATCGATGATGTCGACCACCTTATTGGAGCTGGCGCTGATCGCCTGCATGGTGTCCACCACCTCCCCGACCACGGTGCCGCCTCGTTGCGCGATATCCGAGGCATTGGCCGCCAGTTCGTTGGCCGCGTGCGCGCGCTCGGTATTCTGTTTGACCATGGCCGTCAGTTCGCCCATGCTCGACGCGGTTTCCTGCAGCGCCGCGGCCTGTTCCTCGGTGCGCTGGGACAGGTCGGTGTTGCCGGCCGCGATCTGCTTCGAGGCATCCGTGATCGAATCCGTCGAGTCCTTGATCCGGCTCACCAGGTCGGTGAGCATGTCTTCCATCTCGCCCATGCCGCGCAGCAGACGGCCGAACTCGCCCTGGCGCTCGGTTTCGAATTCCTTGCTGAGGTCGCCGGAGGCCACGGTTTCGGCGATATAGACGGCCTCGCCCAGCGGTTGCTCGATGCTGCGCGCAATGCCGTGGGTACAGGCGGCGCCGACCAGCAGCGCGGCCAGCCAGAGCCCGAACATCCAGGCGCGGGCGGAGTCGGCGCCCTGCCCGACATTCCCGGCCGCCGCGTCCGGCGGGGCATTGAGCCCCATCGCGATCGCCGCCGCCATCAATATCAACACCACCGCGAAACCAGCGCCAAGGCGCATACGGGTGCTCAGGTTGGCCAGTGCCATCATTGCTGCATCTCCCCTTTTTAGTAGACTTCGCCTGCCTCGTCGTCTGGGTAACGGCGACGCGCGGAGAAACTTTAGGGGAATTCCCAGATGCCGCCTTCCAGTGGCATTCAGGCGGGACGCCGCTCCGGCGCCATCCCGCCATCCGCCCGGCTACCGGCGGGGAAATGCACGCCGGCGCGCTGGGCGGCCCGCACGATGTGATCGGACATGGCGCGCTGCGCGAGGCTGGCGTCGCCCGCCGCCAGGGCGTCGATGATGGCGCAATGCTCGGTGTAGGTGGCGTGGCGGCTGCCGCGCTGGTAGAACGGCAGGCGCTGGCTTTCCTGCATGACGTCGGTGCTGTTGCGCAGGATATCGGCAATCGCGCGGTTGCCGGCGATGGCAATGATGCGCATATGGAATTCGAAATCCAGCCGGGCGGCCTGGGTAAAGTCGGACGCATCGATGCACGCCCGCATGGCTTCGGCGTTCTCGCGCAGGGCGCCGACATCTTCCGGCAACAGCGCCGCCGCGGCCAGCCCCACGGTGAAGCTTTCCAGCGCGAAGCGCAGCTGGTAGATATCGGTCAGCGAATGCGATTTCGAGAAACGCCACTGCGGCGGCGCGCCGTCGGTGGCATCGGCGGCCACATACACGCCTTTACCGGGTCGCGAGACCACCAGCCCCAGGCCCTGCAGGGTGGACAGCGCCTCCCGCAGCGAGGTGCGGCTGATACCGAGTTGCTCGGCCAGGTCGCGTTGTGAGGGCAACAGCGAGCCGGCCGGATACTTGCCGCCTTCGATCCACTCGCGGATGAGGGTCGCGGCGTTGGCGGAGATGGCGGTGGCTGTGACCATGGCGGTGATGGAAACTCCTGCGCTGGATGGTGTTGATGGCAAAGGGCAAGGGAAATTGCCGCGGGCGCCAGCGCTGGCGCCGGATCGACGGCAAATTGTACTCGACCGCTACCTGGAGATCTAACGGCAACCACAACCGCCTGACGTCAGGATCAAAGACCCGAAGGCTGATAGCCAAAGGCAGTGACTACCCTGTTTTCGCAGGATTGCGCATCGCCTCCCCCTGGTCCGTGACAGCCTACAGCGGCGGCACCGCGGAAAGCTTGTCGGGATTGCGCACGACATAGACTGCGGTGATGCGGCCCGCCTCGATGGTGAAGGACTGCGCCGACTCGATCTTGCCATCCACATAGCGAAGGAGCCCAGGCATGCCATTGATCCGGGCCAGCCGGTAGCGTACCTTGCCTGGCTCTGCGTGCCCGAGCGACCAGAAGACGCCGGCGATACGCGCGGCGCCGCGCAGGATGCGCCCGAACGACGGCACCTTGCCGCCACCGTCGCTGATCAGCTCGGCATCCGGGCTGAGCATCGTCTTCATGGCGGTCCGGTCGCCGGTGCTTGCGGCCTGCATGAAGCGGGTCAGCAGTTCGCGATGCTCCTGTGGCGATACGTCGTAGCGCGGGCGGCCTTCCCGCACGCGCTCACCGGCGCGGTGCACGATCTGGCGGCAGGCCGCTTCGGTCTTGCCGAGGATCGAAGCGATTTCCGCATACTCCAGATCGAATGCCTGCCGTAGCAGGAACGCCGCCCRCTCGTCGGGCGAGAGGCGTTCCAGCACCCAAAGGAACGCCACCGACACTTCGCTTGCCAACTCCGCCGCCGCCTCCGGCGTGTCCTCATGCGACTCGACCAGCGGCTCGGGGAGCCACCAGCCGATGTATTTCTCCTGCTCGCTCTTGCGCGCGCGCAGGCGGTCGATCGCGAGCCGCGTCGTGACCGTGACCAGCCACGCTTCCGCCGAGCGCAGCTCGGCCTGGTCTGCCTCGTGCCAGCGCAGCCAGGCGTCCTGGACCACGTCCTCCGCGTCGGAACGGGTACCCAGCATGCGATAGGCTATCCCGAAAAGACGGGGCTTCAGTGCGGTGAAAGRTTCGGCGGAATCCATAAGTCATATGCGAGAAGATCACCCCCAGACGTTCCGGCAACGCGTTTTGTGACATCCAGGCGAATGACTGGTACGGCGCAGGGGTAACACCGGGCGTGAAGAGAACCGGAGAAGATATATAGCAAAAAAATTGCAGCCGCTGTCACAAGCCGGTTGCCGCCGCCGTCTTACGGTCATGGCAGGCGCGCAGGGCGCCTGCCGGACCCGTCGAAACGGATTGAAAGGCAAAAATCATGACTGCTGCACGTATCAACTTTTTCCAACTCGCCCCGGCCAACCTGAAGGCGATGATCAATTTCTCCGCCTCCGTCAAGCAAAGCTCGCTAGGGACCCGGCTGGTGGAGATGGTGAACCTGCGCGTCTCGCAGATCAATGGCTGCGGCGTCTGCATCGACATGCATTGGCGCGACCTGATCAAGCAGGGCGCGGAACCGCGCCACCTGAATGCCATCGCCGGCTGGCGCGAGGCACCGTTCTTCAGCACTCGCGAGCGCGCCGCGCTGGCCTGGGCGGAAGCCGTCAACGCGCTGCCGCACCGCGACGACACGGATGCCGTCTATCCCGAATTGCGCGAGCATTTCAGCGAGAACGAAATCGCCGAGCTGTCCTACGCCATTGCAGCGATTCGCGGCTGGAATGTGATGAACCTGAGCCTGCGCAACCAGATTCCGGAAAATCCGGCTCCGGGCTTCTGATCGCGCTGCCGGTCCACCTTGTGATGGCGCGGCGCCGCCGCGCCTTGCCCGGAGCGCCGCCTGCGCCATGCAGAGCGGAGCCATTGCGTCGCGCAAATGCTCGATCTGCCAGCTCGCCGATGCCTGTGCAAAGCGCTGTGGCCAGCGGCATGGACCGGGCCATGCCGTACCTTACTTGTTAACCAGCCGCGCAGGGACGGTATAGGTGAGCGCCGCGCCACAGAGCAGCACGCCGGCCAGCACGAACATCGCCAGGTTGGTGCTCTGCGTCGCATCCTTGATCAGGCCGATCATGTAAGGGCTGACAAAGCCGGCCAGGTTGGCGAACGAGTTGATCATGGCGATACCGGCAGCGGCCCCCGCGCCGGACAACAGCGCGGTGGGCAGGCTCCAGAACAGCGGCGAGGTGGCCAGGCTGCCGCCGGCCGCCAGCGCCAGGGCCGCGAGCGACAGCGCCACGTTGTCGCTGAAGACCGCACTCAGCGCCAGCCCGGCGGCGCCGCAGCAGAATGGCACGATCAGGTGCCAGCGGCGTTCGCGCATGCGGTCGGAGCTGCGGCTGACCAGGATCATCGAACACACCGCGACGGAAAACGGGATGGCGGTCAGCAAGCCGATATTCAGCGCGCCGGTCACGCCGGACTGCCGGATCAGCGACGGCAGCCAGAAGGTCAGCCCGTACTGCCCCATCACCGTGCAGAAGCAGATGCAGGCCATCTTGATGATGCGGCTGTCCGAAAAAAGCTGCCGCATGGTCATATGGCCACCCTTCGCCGCGTTCTCGCTGGCGATATTGCGCTCCAGCAGTTCCTTCTCGGATTGCGTCAGCCAGCGTGCCGAACGAATATTGTTATCGAGATAGGCCAGCACCGCGAAGCCGACCAGCAAGGAAGGCAGCGCTTCGATCAGGAACATCCACTGCCAGCCGCGCAGCCCCGCGACGCCCTGCATCGACTCCATGATGAACCCCGAGAGCGGGCCGCCGAAAATGCCCGACACCGGGATGGCGCACATGAACAACGCCACCATGCGAGCGCGGCGGTGCGACGGGAACCAGTAGGTCAGGTACAGGATCATGCCGGGATAGAAGCCGGCCTCGGCCGCGCCAAGCAGGAAACGCAGCACATAGAACTGCGTGGTGGTCTGCACGAACACCATCGCCGCCGAAATCAGGCTCCACATGATCATGATGCGCGAGATGGTGGCCTTGGCGCCGATCCGGTGCATCAGGATATTGCTCGGCACTTCGAAGAAGAAGTACCCGATGAAGAACAGCCCGGCGCCCAGCCCGTAGGCGGACTCGCTGAACCGCAGGTCGCCCAGCATGTGCAGCTTGGCAAACCCCACATTGACGCGGTCCAGGTAGGCCACGACATAGCAAAGCATCAGGAAAGGCAACAGGCGCCATGCAACCTTGCGGTAGACGGCGTTTTCCCGCGCCGCCGCCGCATTGGCGGCGGCCGGCTCGGGGGCTAGCGATGGGGCAGTGGTCAGGGACACAGCAGTTTCCTCCTCGGGTGGCGTGGCACTTCGTTCAACTGGTATTACCAGTATGATTTCTAATGGATGGCGAAGAATACGTCCGCATCGCGCTATGGAAAAGCAGCGTAAACCCGGAATTTAAGTGCCTTGACGCGGGGTCTGGCTAACGCGATACTAGCCCTACTGGTATTACCAGTCGGATAAGCCCATTCGGAAAGCCGCCTTTCACGGCTTCCCCATCACCCTGACCAAGAGGAAAAACGTGTCTGCTCCCGACGAGACGGCGATCGTGCGCCCAACACCCGCCCACGCGCCGGTGCCCTTGCGAGTCGAGCCGCTGACCGCGGCTGCCTTCGCCCCCTTTGGCGACGTCATCGAAAGCGAAGGGCACGTGCCGATGGTCATCAATGGCGGCATGACGCTGCGCTATCACGACCTCGCCGGGATCGACGTCGGCGCGCTGGACGGCCGTGCGCTGATCAACTTCTTCGACGCGCAGCYCTATGCCCTGCCCCTCGCCATCGCATCGATGGAACGGCATCCGCTGGGCAGCCAGGCCTTCGTGCCATTGGACGAAACCGCCTTCCTCGTCGTCGTGGCGCCGGGCGGCGGCCAGCTCGACGAGTCAGCCATCCGCGCCTTTGTCACCAATGGCCGGCAAGGCGTGAACTACAAGCGAGGCGTCTGGCATCACTCGTTGATCGTCACGCGGGGACCGGCGCGATTTCTGGTGGTGGATCGTGGTGGGGAGGGGCACAACTGTGATATCACTGACTTGCTCGGCAAGTATTTGATTGCGGAGTGAGTGGGCTGGAGTGTTGCCATGCAGGGCGGCAATGGCTTGCTTCCGGCACCTCTGGCACGTGAGGGCTACGGCTTAACGTCAAAGTCAGAACCCTAAAGTCAACGGCAGTTTCACCTCCCCTGCGGGGAGGCGACCTACTTTCTTGTCTTGCCAAGAAAGTAGGCAAAGAAGGCGCGCCGGATGGGGCGATACCCCCTCGGGATCCGGCTACCAATCGTTGGTTTGGCAGGCTCGCTCCTGCAAATGGCCGCCCTCCTCCGCAGGCGAGGGAGCAACCCAACGCATAGCAAGTGGCAGCTGGCGCATGGAGACTGGAGACTGGAAGTTTGGCGTCCGAATAGCCGAGAGATTTTGGCGATGCGCGATATCGCCAGACCAGCGATTCGGTGTAGCCGTGTGGAGCGCGCCCAAGGGCGGTCCACACCCCAGCGCGATGCGAAGCGAGCCGTCAAGGTGTACCAGGCCGTATGGGGCGTCCTCGTCGGCAGGTGAAAAGAGCGGAAAAGAGGGGGCCATGTTTGAGCATCGCCTTAAGGCGATGTGAGTTTGGCC
>NZ_JBFTLX010000330.1:0-6407 GCF_056396665.1 Cupriavidus sp. 05T313
ATGTAGAATATCGCCCTTTGGCTTGAACGGACACGCAATGCCGGACTGGGAGTCCCAGCGGATTGCGGCAGATGTCCGTCTCTCGGCAGCTAGCAATGCTGCGAGGGCTTTGACAGCCGCAGGTGCGATGGGTGTACCCTCGTATGGGCAACAGTCAAGAAGTAATCAAGTAGTAATTCAGCAAGGGAGCAGCAGTTAATGGCGAGTGGCGCACAACGGACGTTGGCAGAATCGAAAACAGCATTGGCCGGCAAGAAGCCGGCCGGTAGGGGTGCGGCGTCCACGGCTCAAGCTGATCCCGCAACCGAAGCTACGGAGCGCAGCCAGCAGCTGCGCGCACTGATCCAGCTGGGCAGGGAACGCGGCTACCTGACGCACGCGGATATCAGCGACCATTTGCAGGGCAATTTCACCGACACGGCTGCGATGGAAAGCATCGTCAGCACGTTCGCTGAAATGGGCGTGACGATCTACGAGCAGACGCCGGACGCCGAAGCGCTCCTGCTGCGCGATAGCGCGGTCGCGGCCTCGGACGACCAGGCCGACGAAGAGGCGGAAGTCGCGCTGTCGACCGTCGACTCCGAGTTCGGCCGGACCACCGACCCGGTGCGGATGTACATGCGGGAAATGAGCTCGGCAACCTTGCTGACCCGCAAGCAGGAAGTGGAGATCGCCAAGCGCATCGAAGACGGCCTGAACCGCATGGTTCACGCCATCGCTGCCTGCCCGTCCACCATTGCGACGATCCTCGAACTCTCGCAGCGCGTGGAGCGCGATGAAATCCGCATCGATGAACTGGTCGACGGGCTGATCGAAGGGGAAGCCGAGGTGGCCGCCGAAGCCGACGACGACACCAGCCGCGATGAAGTCGCCGCCGATGACGAGAGCGACGACGACAGCGACGAAGGTGCGAGCGCGCAAGCCAACGAATCCGCCGCGCTTTCCAAGCTGCGGGACGATTGCCTGACGCGGTTCGCCCGCGTGGCCGATCATTTCGAGGCCATGCGCAAGGCCTACACCGCGCATGGCGTGGAGTCGGAAGGATTCCTCATGGCTCAGCTCGCGGTCCGCGAAGAGCTGAGTTCGATCCGCTTTACCGCCAAGACCATTGAGCGCCTGTGCGCCGATGTCCAGGCCGTGGTGGAAGAAGTGCGTGTCGTCGAGCGCCAGATCCTGCAGCTGATGGTGGAGCGGTGCGGCATGCCCAGGGAAGAGTTCATCGAACGCTTCCCCGGCAACGAGACCAATCTTGCCTGGGGCCGCTCGCTTGCTGCCGAATCGCGCTCGTACAGCGACTCGGTCGGCCGTAGCCTGCCGGACCTCGAATCGCATCAGCAAAAGCTGGTTGATATTCACGCACGCGCGGTGTTGCCGCTGTCGGAGCTGAAGCTGGTGAACCGCCAGATGCTGACCGCCGAGCGCCAGATGCGCCAGGCCAAGCACGAGATGACGCAAGCCAACCTGCGTCTGGTGATCTCGATCGCCAAGAAGTACGTGAATCGCGGCATGCAGTTCCTGGACCTGATCCAGGAAGGCAATATCGGCCTGATGAAGGCGGTCGACAAGTTCGAGTACCGCCGCGGCTGGAAATTCTCCACCTATGCAACGTGGTGGGTCCGCCAGGCAGTGACGCGGGCGATCGCCGACCAGGCCCGGACCATCCGGGTGCCGGTGCATATGATCGAGACGATCAACAAGCTCAACCGCATCTCGCGCGAAATCATGCAGCGCACCGGCAAGGCCGCGGATCCCGCGGCGCTTGCCGAGCGCATGGAGATGCCTGAAGAGAAGGTCCGCTCGATCATGAAGATCGCCAAGGAGCCCGTCTCCATGGAAACGCCGGTTGGCGAGGACGGCGATACGAGCCTGGGCGACATGATTGCCGACTCGGATACCGCGTCCCCGGCGGAAGCCGCACTGCATGCGAGCCTGCGGGCGACCGTGCGGGAAATGCTGGACGACCTGACGCCCCGCGAGGCCAAGGTGCTGCGGATGCGTTTCGGTATCGACATGTCCACCGACTACACGCTGGAAGAAGTCGGCAAGCAGTTCGATGTGACCCGCGAACGGATTCGCCAGATCGAAAGCAAGGCGATGAAGAAGATGCGGCATCCGAGCCGCGCGGACCATCTGAAGGCGTTCCTGAAGGAAGGCTGATAGCGGGGCGCCGGGGCAAGTCCTGGCGCCAACGCGCGACGAAGCGATGCAGCGACGAAGGGGGTTGCGGCCAGGTTGAGGCCGTGACCCCCTTCTTCGTTTCAGGCCGGCACAAGGGTCTTCCAGAGCACCATGGCGCCGATGTTCAGGACCACGGTGCCCCAGAAAGCCGCCTGAAACGCCTGCTTCCGGTTTTTGTGGCGCAGCAGATGTTGCGCGGCAAGTGCGCCCGGCCAGCCACCACACAGGGCGAGGAAGTGCAGGTGGGCCTCGGGCGTGCGCCATTCCTTGCGGTTGGCGCGGGCCTTGTCGGCGTTGTACGCAAGGAATGCAACGATACTCATCACTAGACTGATCGCGCCGGCAAGCCGCGGGAGAAACCCACCGAGGGCGCCGGCGAAAATCGCCGCCAGGGCGATCGCGGCCAGGAAAACCGGCAGCACGCTTGCCTGGTTTTGCGGTTTCGGTGCGCCCAGCATCGAGACGTTGCTGGCTTGCATGCGGCCGTCCTTGCCCTTGCCCAGTTCAAACATGACGCGGTCGCCAGGCTTCGGCCGGACTGAACGGTTCTGCAGCGCGGTGATGTGAAAGAAAATGTCCTTCACGTCGGCATGTACATCGATAAAGCCATAGCCCTTGTCGGCATTCCAGGATGTTACGCGGCCTGCTTTTTTCATTTTTGTTCGGCGTGGAAATAGACCGGGAGCGTCGCACAAATCCCCCTTTCGCACAACGAGCGGCAGCCGAAGCCTGAGGAAGGGGAAGGGTGGCGCGTCTTAAGCTGGCCTCAGACTGTCCTCTCTCCGCCCGGAACGGCTTGCTTGGAGACGACCATGTTCCGCTTCGGTCCGGTCCGCTTGCTGCGCCTGGTAGCGCGCAATACCAGCAGGACAACCGGGATGATCAATATCCCCTCAAGCAGTTCGGGATCGAGCGGAAGATGCACCGCGTGGAGGGCTTTGAGTCCGGCGCCGGTCAGGGACAGCACGTAATACGAGATGGCCGCAACGGATAAGCCCTCGACTGCGTGCTGAAGTCCCAGCTGGCTGCGGGCCGTTTGGTCCATTCCCTCCAGCAGGCGAGTGGTGTCCTGCTCCTGCGCAAGGTTGACGCGCGTACGCAGCAGGTCGACAGCTCTTGCCACACGTCCCGCAAATTGTTCGTGGCGCGCCCAGACCGCCTTGCACGTTTCCATTGCGGGGGCAAATCGACGCTCCATGAATTCGGCGATCGTTGGCACGCCTTCGATGCGCTCTTCCCGCAGTTCATGAATCCGTGCGAGCACGAGCTTTTCATAGGCGCGAGATGCACTGAAGCGCCCACCGGATTCGGCCAGCGCCTCGATCCGCACCGCCAGATGGGTCAGCCGGACCAGCAATTCGGCATCATGTTGCGGTCCGGGACTTGCATCCATGCTGTGCATCAATGGCCCGAGCGCCCGCTGCAGTTCGTCCAGGCTTCCGCCCAGGTCGCGAGCGACCGGCAATGCCAGCAATGCCATCATTCTGTATGTCTCGATCTCGTAGAGACGCTGCAGGAGGCGGCCACCTTGCTCTTCACGAAAGCCATCGTCGATCACGAGAAATCGCGAGAAGCCGTCCGGCTGGATGGTCCAGTCGCAGAATACCTGCCCACCTCCCAGTACATGGCTGCCGACAAGAATCGGACCATCGATCCACTCCCGCAGGTCCCGGCGCGCCCGGTTTGCGCCTTCGCCCGACACGAGCTCCATTCGGGCCGCGACAAACCGCTTGCCTTCAAACGCATGGAACCATTCAGATGGCACGTGCGCCGTAGCCAGATCGGAGAAGTAGTCCGTGTCATGGCGTTTTGCGACGAACGTGAAGGTCGAAAACTCCGTGTGCCGTTCCCACTTCAACTCTTTTTCCGCTCCCCACCGCGCCGAATAGTGCTTTGTGCCGTCGGCGGGGGCGTCCAGGCCAGTGAGACGGCACAGCGCTCTCAGGAGCGTCTGGTGAATTGCCGTGTCGTCATCGGCATAGATGGCAAAGTGCACCAGTGACACCGAGCCGCCAATCCTGAGAAACGGCCGTGCATGCAATTCGCGCGAAAGGCTGGCGCGCAGGGTCCATAGCTTGATGCCTGTTTGTTAATCCGCTAATTAACTAATTAACCGCATTGACTCCGATCGCGGCGTGTCGGGTTGCAACCGAGGGCACCTTCAATCCGCCTTTCGTCGGCGCGACCCGCCGCACACCCGCGCGGCCTGCGCTTCAGCGTTGCTTGCGTGTGAGTATGCCCTTGGCGCATGATTAAGAAAAACGGGTAAAATTGATCGTTCGCATCAGATTTTCTGATATTTATGAAAGCGCTTGACCTCGACGTGCTGACGATGCTTGTGGCTGTTGCCGATACCAGCAGCTTCAGCCGTGCGGCGCAGGTGGTGCATCGTTCCCAGTCTGCGGTCAGCATGCAGATCAAAGCGCTGGAGCTGGCGCTCGGCAAGCCCCTGTTCGTGCGAAGAGCAAGAAGCGTTGCCCCGACGCAGGATGGCGAAGTCCTGTTGGGGTTTGCGCGGCGCATGCTTGCCCTGCGTGACGAGGCCTGGGCGGCGGTGGTTCGCCCGGACGTGACGGGCAGGGTCGTCATTGGCGTGCCCGACGACTATGCTTCTTCGCTGTTGCCCGCGATCCTCAAGAAGTTTTCGGCGACTTACCCTAAGGTCGAGATCCAGGTCATCGGACTGCCGAGCGTGGCGCTGGCGCCGATGGTCAGGGATGGATCGGTCGACCTCGTATGCGCAACACGCGTAAAGGGGTTGTCCGGCGAGTTCATCCGACACGAGCCGATGGTCTGGGCGGCTGCGCCAAGCGCCGATGGGATATGGCGCGAGAGACCGCTTCCGATCGCTGTGTTCCTGCCGGGCAGCGTCGCGCGGGAAAACGCTATTCGCAGCCTTGAGCGCGCGAAGATTACCTATCGGACCTCGTACGAGAGCCCCAGTTTGCTCGGCCTGCTCAGCATGGTCGAAGCCGGCCTCGCCGTGGCTCCCCTTGCGCGCTGCGCGGTTCCGCCTCACTTCACCTTGCTTGGCCAGGCTCAGGGCCTTCCGGAGATTGCAGCGCTGGAAGTCATCCTGGCGCGAAGTGCAGGTTCCAGGCGACCGCCGTGCGATTTCCTTGCCGAACAGATCGTTTCCGAGTTGCGGCGATAGGGCAGTCATGCGACGTCACAGCGGTTCAACCAGCCGCCTTCCATTCGCGCTCATGGCGCGCGCACTGTTGCATTTCGCCCTCACGCCTGACGGGCGCTAACAATTGATTACAACCGGGGTGGTCGGGCCGAACTATGCTCCCCCGTGCTCAAAAACTGCGGTAGCCAGGTACAGTGGCATGCCGTGCTACATGGAAGAAGCGTCGCATGATCAAGATCTGTTCGATTCCCCTGGTGGCCATTGCCATGTTGGCGGCCACCGCGGGAGCCGCCCGGGCGCAGCATGTTGTCGGGGGGATGGGCGAGGATGTCAGGATCGGCGCCTTTGGTGGCCACGCGGACAATCGCTTGGGCGGCCGCGTCCTGCCCGACAAGCATGGGCTCGATACGGCCGGCCGGAACGGGGCACGCACGCGAGCCGGTGGCCGACAGGCAGTGCACGCCGCCGGTACGCGTGCAAAGGTGCCTTTACTTCCTGGCAGGCATTTGCCATAGGCGGCATTTCTGCAGGGGACACTCCCGGCGTTGACGCTCTATTCCCCTCCGGTACGACACGTTGAAGCCTTCGGAAAGCGAGATCATGCCTGCGCGCCTTGCGTCAGGCGGCCCAGCGCGCCGGGCTGCTCGGTTCGGACACACCGTTGGTGCAGTAGGGAGAATCGCATTGCTGAATCAGCAAAGTGCGCAGATAGCGATCGCCATGCTTGCCATGCCTCGCAAGCGCTCGTAGCCAGGCGCGCTCCCATTGTCGGATCACATGCGGTAAATCACGCCGGCCCAGACGCTGCGGGGAGCGCCAGGGGCGACAAACAGCGCGCTGGCGTTGTCTCCCGGCGTATTCTGCGGACGTAGCAGATTGCCGTTGGGAAAGACGTCATTGGCGATCTGCCCGTAGGTCTCGTAGCGGCGGTCGAACAGGTTGGCCACACGCAAGTAGACTTCGAAGCCTTTGCTCACGCGATACGAGGCGCGCAGGTTGACCGTGGCATACCCCGGCGTACTCCAGTTCACGGACTTCGGCGCCTTGCCGGGCTGCGGGTCGGCGCGCAGGCCGTCTTCGTTGCCACTGGTGACGC
>NZ_JBFTLX010000331.1:0-6391 GCF_056396665.1 Cupriavidus sp. 05T313
TCGAGTTCTTCGGTGACGGACAGGTCCTTGATGGCGAGGGTGGTAGTCATGGCAGTTCTCCTTGGGAGTCATGGCAGTTCTCCTTGGGAGCGATTGGGACTTGGGTTCGGTTGGTTCGAGCATTGTTTCTGCGCTCGGGAGGTACAAACGCATGGAGTGTGCCAAGGCGGGCCAGGTCAGCGTGAATCGCCCGCAAACGCAGGCGGGACGTGGGAAGAAATTTTTCGAGGCGGGGAAAATGGCGCCAGCGCACAGTGCACGGCGGCCTAAATCTGGCGGGCGCATACCAACACAACAGACACCATGTGTTCGCTCGTCAGCGACAGACGCCAGCGGGGCGCGGCGATCGCGCTCAGCGTGACTGGGAAACAGGGGGAGGCGTGATGCGCGCGATACGTTCAGTTCGGGGGTAGCGCTTTCCCACCACGGAGGCACGCGCGCGGCGCAACCGCGATCCCGGCGGCGCGGTGCGTTCCGCGCCGTACCGGAACGCGATCACTTCACGTAGATCGTGATCTTCTTGGAATAGATCGGCGGGTTGTGCGGGATGTGCTTGTCATCGGCCATCAGCAACTGCAGGGTGTGCTTGCCCGGTGGCAGTTCGATCGTGGTCTCGGTCTCGCCGGCGCCGAAATGCACATGGTTGCGATCGTTAGGAATTTCCTTGTCCATCGGCGGCAAGTCCGTATCGATCAACAGATGGTGATGACCCGTGTTGGGAAACTTCACGCCACGCGGCGCCACGCCCATGCTGCGCAGCCCGAACCACACTTTGATCGGCTTGCCCGCCGGCAGGACCTGGTTGTTGTTGGGGTAGCCGATGTACAGGTAGGCATTGGACGGCGCGGGCGTCGGACCCGCGATCGCGCTGGCCGGCATGACACCGTTCAGAAGCAGGCTGGCGGCGAGCGCGGCAGCAGATATGAGCTTACGCATGGACTCTCTCCCGTATCGTGCCGCCGGCCCGGCGGCCCGGGCCTTATCGAACGGTAATGGTGATCTTCTTGGAGTAGATCGGCGGATCGTGGGGCTTATGGTCCTTGTCGCCGAGCAGCAACTGCAAGGTGTGTTTGCCTGGCGGCAGCTCGATCCGCGCCTCGGTCTCGCCCGCGCCAAAGTGCACGTGGTTCCGGTCGTTCGGAATCTCCTTGTCCATCGGCGGCAGGTCAGTGTCGATCAGCAGGTGGTGATGGCCGACATTGGGCATGTCGGTCCCCTTGGGCGCGACCCCCATATTGCGCAGGCCCATGCGCACCCAGAATTTGCCGCCGTCGATCACGGCGCCATCGGGGGGCCAGATGATGTAGACCTCGGCATTGGGCGGGGATGTGGCGGACAACGAGATCGAGGGCAACGGCGCCAACAGAGACGCTGCCAGTGT
The DNA here is from genome assembly GCF_056396665.1 of Cupriavidus sp. 05T313. Taxonomy (NCBI): domain Bacteria; kingdom Pseudomonadati; phylum Pseudomonadota; class Betaproteobacteria; order Burkholderiales; family Burkholderiaceae; genus Cupriavidus; species Cupriavidus sp. 05T313. The sequence continues at coordinate 1,382 of NZ_JBFTLX010000331.1, forward strand.
GCCGAGCACGGTTCGCCTGTGCATACGATAGCCCTCCCGAACAACGGTCCGCGCCGGAACATGCAAGGCAACACCTGTGTGGCAACGCGTGCACCCGGCGCCGCTGCAAAGCAACGGACGCAGGCAATTCGCGTGACCTCGAAAGCGCGGTGGATTCTTGCTCTTCGTCAGCGCTTTTGCATTTCGTCATTTAGCTTAGAACGGAAAACTGCAAAAAGATACTTGGTGCTGCCGTGCGCGATCGCTGGGCGCAGGCAACAGTGAGCTTGCTGCGCCACCTTGCGTTGCGAAGCACCTCCGGATTCACAATCGCTGTGCTATGGTTGATTGAGCGAGCCCAGTGCCGCCCGCGCTGCATCGCGTCGGCGCCAGGGACGAGGCGGACCGGCCGGGTGATGGCCGGGTATCATCGCTCGCTGGTGGCGCGTCACGCCGCTTGCGCGTGGGACCGCCGATGCACTTCGGCGCCGTACGAACAAGGCCTGAATATGTGGCGAAAACTCCTTGTCATATGCCTGTTCGCGTTGGCAGCGGCCGTGCGTGCCGAAGCCGGCATCGACACGCCAGCGTCCACCACCGAAGCACGGCTCACGGCCACTTCCGCCGGGAACGGCCAGGCCCGGCGTCTCGCCCTTGTCATCGGCAATGCCGCGTATGCGGACGAACCGCTGCCCAATGCCGCCACCGACGCGCAAGCCATGGGCCAGACCCTGGCAGCTCTCGGCTTTGACGTCATGCTCCGCGAAAACCTGGACCGTGACGGCATGGCAAGCGCGCTTGCCGAATTCCGGCAACGGTTGCAAGCAGGCGGCGTCGGTCTGTTCTACTTCGCCGGGCACGGCATCGAGGTCGCGGACAACCCGGTGCTGATTCCCGTCGATGCGGGCAGCCGCACGCCCGCCCGCTTGCTCACGGCGGGCACCGAGCTTCGCACCGTGCTGGCAAGCATGTCGGTGCCGCGCCCGGACATGCGCAACGTGCTGATCCTCGATACCTGCCTGGACAATCCGTACCGCGGCGGTGCCTTCAAGCCGCCAGCCGCGCCCGCCAACACCCTGATCGCCTATGCCACGGCCCCTGGCATCGCCGCAGCCGAAGGCGTCAGCCATGGCGTATTCACCGCCGCGCTGCTGCGTACGCTACGCATGCCCGGACTCGATGCCGAGGCAGTCTTCCGGCAGGCGGGCGAGATCGTCAGCATGCAAACGGGGCTGCGGCAGCAGCCGTGGGTCTCGTCCTCGCTGCCCGCCCCGCTCCGGTTGGACACGGACGCGGCACCCGCCATCGACAGCACCACCTATTCCGCCAGCCTGGACGGGAATCCGGCGATCCGGCATCGCGGGATCCTCCCGAAAGACAGCGATGAACAATACGAGCTCAGCTTCTGGGATTCCATCAAGAACAGCAATTTCCCCAGCGACTATGAGGCCTACCTGAAGGCGTATCCGAACGGCCGCTTCGCGCCGCTGGCACGGGCAAGGATCGAGCGGCTGCGTGCGGCGGGCGTCAAGGCAGAGCCGCCCGCCGACCGCGCCCGCACCGCGCCCGCCGCCTCCGGGCCAACCGCGGCACAGGGCACAGTCACGCCACCGCCAGCGCGCACGCAGACCGGAAAAGTGCAACCGCCGCCAGCCACTTCATCCGCCAGCGCGCCCGCCGCCCCGGCAAGTACGCCCTCACCCGCCACGCAACACGCCGCCGCTTCCGGCGCGGTGACGGTCGACATAAAACCGGGTGAGATCAAGGACTGCCCGGCTTGCCCCGTGCTGCACAACGTCGCACCGGGCAGCTTCACCATGGGCAGCAATGGCGGCGACCCGACCGAAAAGCCCCCGCACCGCGTCACCATCGCGCAGCCCTTCGCGATCGGCAAGTACGAAGTCACCGTGGAGCAATGGGGTGCCTGCGCCGACGCTGGCGCGTGCCCGCGTATCGCCACCGTCGCAAGCGCCCCCAGGAACGCGCCCATGCGCGATGTGAGCTGGGACGATGCCCAGCAATACCTCGCATGGCTGAACAAGACCACCGGCAAGCACTATCGCCTGCCGACCGAGGCCGAGTGGGAATACGCTGCCAGGGGCGGCACCTCAACGCTCTACTGGTGGGGCGACCAGATGCGCAAGGGAACGGCGAACTGCAAGGATTGCGGCGATCCGTGGAGCGCCGATACGCCGGCCAACGTCGGCTCCTTTGCCCCCAATGCCTTGGGCCTGCACGACGTGAATGGCAGCGTGTGGGAATGGGTCGCCGACTGCTGGCACATTTCCTACAAAAACGCACCGGTTGACGGGCGTGCCTGGGACGAACCCGGCTGCAGCGTACGCGTGATCCGTGGCGGCTCCTGGTTGGAGGGCGCGAGCTATATGCTCTCCTCCACCCGATTCAAGTACAGCGCCAGCGTGCGCCAGTCGCAGAATGGCTTTCGTGTCGTGCGAGACATGAAGTAGCGGCTTCCGTGCCAGTCCCGTCGGGGCAAGCTGGCCGACTAGCGCGCCTTGGTGGATATCTGCACCACGTCGGCGCCGATGTGGTCATCTCCATGCTTGGCGGCCATCGGCCCCAACTGCCGTTCAAGCGCGCGCAGATAGTCCTGCCTGGACTCCACCTCCGGGCGTAGCGCGTCGAACAACGGCGCTGGCGTGGTGAGCAGCACGATCAGCTCCGTGCCAAACGGCTTTGCGATCACCCAGTCGCCGAGGCTGCCGACGGTCGCGTGATAGCTGGCGGGAGCCTGGTTGGCCTTGGCGCGCTGGCTGGGCACCATGTGCACGACCTTGCCGTCCGCCATGTAGTAGTCGACATAGACGTAGGTGTCGTAAGGCGGCGTCGTGATATCGACAATCAACGGTGTACCCTCGGTCAGCTGAGCACCTGGCGCCCTGGTGCGGATCGTGGTGAGCGCGTCCCCGTCGCGGCGCCCCGACCAGTAGGGCCCGATCAGCTTGATCACATCGCACTTGTCGTCACCCAGCGGTTGCACGTCAAGGTTCAGTGTCTGCACGCCGGGAACCGCCTCCAGTTCATCTTTCAAGCGCTTGATGCCGAACCGGTCCGCTACGTAGCCGCGCACCTGCAGCGCATGCTCCTGCGCCGATGCCGAGAAAAGCGAGCAAGGCACGCGCGCCAGCACCGGCGCGACAGCCTGCATGGAGAGCGCGCGCTCCGCCTTGGCTTCCTGGCGCGATGGCGCTTGCGGCGGCGCAGGCTGGGCGGGTTGCGTTGCGACGGGCGCGGGAGCGGTCTGTGTCGGGGGCTGAGCCTGGCCGTCCGGCGGGTGACGCGAGCGCCATGCGTAGTAACCCACGCCGCCTGCCACCAGCACACCGGCCAGGGACACAGCACCCAGCCTGGCCATCGGCATCGCGCCGCTGCGCTCGGTTCCCAGGTCGGCCAGGAAGCGTGCCACGGTGGGCGTGCGCGTCGCGCGATCGAAGGACAGCGCGGCACGCAGCGCTCGCCACTGGCCGCGGCTCAGCGACTTCGGCCGCTGCGGCTTGAGGCCGGCACCGCGTGCCTGGTTGGCCGACAACCGCTCGTAAGGATGCCGGCCCGTCAGCAGTTCATACGTCACGCAGGCCAGCGCGTAGATGYCATCGCGCGGGTCCGGCTCGCGATGCTCGAACATCTCGGGACTGGCATAGGCTGGTGTCATGCCGCCGAGCGTGCCAGGGTCGAACACGGTCGGGTCCGCATCGTCCGCCGGTTGCTGGAAGACCCGCGCGATGCCGAAATCGATCACCTTCACTTCACCGCTGTCCGTGAGGAACACGTTGGCAGGCTTGAAGTCGCAGTGGACAAAGCCACGTTCATGCGCATAGGAAAGCGCCCTGCCCATGCCGGTAACGATTGGCAGTGCCTTGGCGAAGGGCATGCCGGCGAAATCCGGCGCGCGCAAGACGCGATTGAGCGACTTGCCCGACAGGTACTCCATGGTCAGGTAGACCACCGAACCATCGCGATCGAAATCATAGACCGTCACGATATTGCGGTGCGCCAGCGTCTGCGCCTTGCGCGCCTCTCGCTGCAACGCTATCAGCGATTTCGGATGACCGCGGAACTGCACATTGAGAACCTTGATGGCGATATAGGGCTTGCGGTCGGAGGCCTCGAGCTTGCGCAGGTCCAGCGCCTTGTAGACCGTACCCATGCCCCCCACGCCAAGGCATTCCTCCAGTACAAAGCGGCCATTCAGGGTGTCGCCCACCCCCTTGGACTGCTCCGCGCCGGCAATGGCCTGGTCGGCCGGCGGTACCGGCGCGGTCGAGGGCGTGGTGGGCGGGGAAGCCATGCCGGGAGCGCCGGTCTGGACGCGGGTTTCCTCGCCGCCATCCGCGAACTGCGTTGCCCCGCGGCGCTCAATGCGCTGCAGCACCTCTTCATAGACGCCTGGCGGCAGCGGGAAGCGCGTGTTCTCCTCGCAAAGCATGTCCGCCAGCTGCGTCGCGCTGGCCTGGTCCACGGCCAAGGTGCTGTCAATGCGGGCAAGAAGCTCGTCGTGCGACAGACCACCGCTTTGGAAGGTACGTATCAGGTCTGGAATGCTAGGCATCGATGCAGCCGCGACGTAGTTGCGCGTAGTTGCGCCTTGAGCGTTCACTCGCCGCTCACCGGCGAGTACCTACCCACGATGGATACTAGTCCGCACTCATGCCAATCGCAAACCCCTCGTGCATTGCATCAACACCGGCAAGAGACGCCTGCCGCACGATTGACGGGTCCAGGCGGCTGCGTGTCGCGCATTGGCGAACACCCGGTGTTGTTGTGTTGGTATGCGCCCGCCAGATTTAGGCCGCCGCGCACTGTGCGCTGGCGCCATTTTCCCCGCCTCGAAGAATTTCTTCCCACGTCCCGCCTGCGTTTGCGGGCGATTCACGCTGACCTGGCCCGCCTTGGCACACTCCATGCGTTTGTACCTCCCGAGCGCAGAAACAATGCTCGAACCAACCGAACCCCAAGTCCCAATCGCTCCCAAGGAGAACTGCCATGACTACCACCCTCGCCATCAAGGAC
>NZ_JBFTLX010000332.1:0-6376 GCF_056396665.1 Cupriavidus sp. 05T313
GATGCGAGTTTGGGTCCCGGCCGCTCTTTTCGCCGGATCCCGAGGGGGTGTCGCCCCATCCGGCGCGCCTTCTTTGCCTACTTTCTTGGCAAGACAAGAAAGTAGGTCGCCTCCCCGCAGGGGAGGTGAAACTGCCTTTGACTTTAGGCTTTTGAAGTTGAAGTTGAAGTTGAAGTTAAGCAGTTAACGAGTTACAAAAAGGCCCCCCAAAAAATCAATTCTCCGCCCGAGCCGGCCGAGGCGCAGCCACAGTATTGCCCCCATCACGCATCAACGCATTGGCATCATCAATCCATTTCTGAAACCGCTCCACCGCATGTGCCTTCTGCTCCGGCGTTGTCAGGTTGGCAATAGTGACAGTCAACGCCAGTCCAGCCTCGTTATTGGCGTCATGACGCGCATTGCGCTCCCTGGTCGGCGGGTTCTGCCAGTGATCGCCATAGCGCTTGAGCATCTCGACCACCTGGGCCTTGGGCGGATGCTCGGCCTGCACCTGCCGCACCAGCGCCAGCCATTCCTGCTGGCGCTTGAGGCGTTCGGCGTAGCGCGCCTCGGCGCCTTGCACCACCGGAGCCATGGCGCGCCGGATGGCGGCTTCCTGGTCACTTGAAAAGCGCCCGTAGACCAGCCGCGCGTAGTCCATTATCTTGTCGAAGCGGGCCTCTTCGCGCGCCGCCGGGTCCGGGCGCAGGTATTCCTTGCGGTACTTGGCGTTGGCATCGGCGAATTTCTTCTCCATGCGGGCAATCTGGTCCGGGGTCAGCGTCAGCAACAGGTCGGCCACGTCGGGCGTGGAGCGGTCGAACGCTACGCGCGCCAGCCGCTGGGCGTCGTCCTGGATCTTGCCCACTGCCGCGGCGGATACCGGTTGCTGCACTTCGCTTTTGGCCTGCCGCAGCAATCCGGCGATCTCGGGCAACTGGTCCTTGCGGTGCCAGGCAAAGAAGCGGGCGATGGCATCGCGCGTCAGCGGTTCCTGGCTGGCGGTTACGTCGACGTAGTTGTCGATCCACCAGTAGGCCAGCCGGTCGCCCTGCTGGTAGCCCAGTTTCATGGCGCTGCAGGCCGTCAGGGCGAGCACGGCCGTGGCCAGGAAGAGGCGCCGGATCCGGTCCCCGCGCAGGTGGGGAAACGTCGTCAAACGGCGTAAAACGCCCATGATAGAATCCTTTTCCGCGCGTTTGGGTGCCTGTTCGCGCCCGCCATTCCGGGTCGCCGCAGGCGTTACCCCGCGCACCGGGGCTGGGGCCAGGACCCTGGCCGACGCTACGCGTCCCCGGCCATCGCGGGGGAGCGCTTCAAACGGGTTTTTGGACACACTCACTTAGGACCCTCCTTGTGAATATCGTCATTCTCGCTGCAGGCATGGGCAAACGGATGAACTCCGCGTTGCCCAAGGTACTGCATCCTCTCGCTGGCCGGCCATTGCTCGCGCATGTGATTGATACGGCGCGCAAATTGTTGCCGACGCGGCTTGTGGTGGTGGTGGGACACGGCGCCGAGCGCGTGCGCGAAGCCGTTGGCGCGGAAGACGTCGCCTTCGCCCTGCAGGCCGAGCAGCTGGGAACCGGTCACGCCGTGGCGCAGGCGCTGCCGCTGCTCGATGACAGCCAGCCCACGCTGGTGCTTTATGGCGACGTGCCGCTGACCGAGCCGTCCACGCTGCAGCGCCTGGTGGCCGAGGCCGGCAACGGGCGCTTCGGCATCCTGACCGTAGAGATGGATGATCCCGCCGGCTACGGCCGAATCGTGCGCGAAGACGGCCGCATCGTGCGCATCGTCGAGCAAAAGGATGCCAGCGAGCAACAGCGCGCCATCCGTGAGATCAATACCGGCATCATCCTGGCGCCCACTGGCCACCTGCGCCGCTGGCTGTCCACGTTGCGCAATGACAACGCCCAGGGCGAGTATTACCTTACCGATACCGTCGAGCGCGCGGTCGCGGACGGCGTCGAGGTGGTCTCGGCACAGCCCGCCGCGCTGTGGGAAACACTTGGCGTCAACAGCAAGGTGCAACTCGCCGAGCTCGAGCGTATCCACCAGCGCAACCTGGCGCAGCGGCTGCTGGAAGCCGGCGTGACGCTGCTGGACCCGGCGCGGATCGATATCCGCGGCGAACTCACCTGCGGGCGCGACGTCACGATCGATGTCAATTGCGTGTTCGAGGGGCGGGTGCACCTCGAAGACGGCGCGCATATCGGCGCCAACTGCGTGATTCGCAACAGCACCGTGGGTGCCGGCGCACGGGTGCAACCGTTCTGTCATTTCGAGGATGCCAGCGTCGGCGCGGAAGGCCGCATCGGCCCGTACGCGCGCCTGCGCCCCGGCACGGTGCTGGCCGAGGACGTGCATATCGGCAACTTCGTCGAGGTCAAGAACAGCCAGATCGCGGCGCACAGCAAGGCCAATCACCTTGCCTATGTGGGCGACGCCACAGTTGGCTCGCGCGTCAATATTGGCGCCGGCACCATCACCTGCAACTATGATGGGGCCAACAAGTTCCGCACCGTGATCGAGGACGATGTCTTTATCGGCTCCGACACGCAACTGGTCGCCCCGGTGACCGTGCGCCGCGGAGCCACCATTGGCGCCGGCACCACGCTGACCAAGGAAGCGGCGGCCGACAAGCTGACGCTGTCGCGCGCCAAGCAAATGACCATCGATGCCTGGCAGCGGCCGGTCAAGCAAGCAAAAAAATGAGTCCCGCCGCCGACCTGCCCGGATAAGGGCGGGCGGCACGGGCAATCCTCGGGCGACGGCGCCGCCGTCCTCGCAGCAATCATCCGGTGCGGCCGTGTCCGCACCCCGTGGGAGAAGAATATGTGCGGCATCGTCGGCGCGGTTTCCTCGCGCAATATCGTTCCGGTCCTGATCGAAGGCCTGCGTCGCCTCGAATACCGCGGCTATGACTCTTGCGGCGTGGCGGTGGTGCGCGATGGCGCGCTCGAACGCGCCCGCACGGTGTCGCGCGTGGCCGACCTGGACGAGCAGACCCGCGCGTCCGGCCTGTCCGGCCTGACCGGCGTGGCGCACACGCGCTGGGCCACGCACGGCAAGCCCGACACCACCAATGCCCACCCGCACTTCTCGGGCGAAACCATCGCACTGGTGCACAACGGCATCATTGAGAACTACGAGCCGCTGCGCGAAGAGCTGCGCGCCGCCGGCTATGGTTTCGAGTCGCAGACCGATACCGAGGTCGTCGCCCACCTGATCCACCAGGTCTACACATATCCGAGCAGCGCCACGCGCGGCGACCTGTTCGCCTCGGTGCGCGCGGTGACCAAGCGCCTGCACGGCGCTTACGCCATCGCCGTGTTCTCCAAGGATCACCCTGAGCGCGTGGTCGGCGCCCGCGCCGGTTCGCCGCTGGTGGTGGCGCTGGGCGACAACGAGTCGTTCCTGGCTTCCGACGCGCTGGCCGTGGCGGGCACCGCCAACCGCATCATCTATCTGGAAGAAGGCGACGTGGTGGAGATCACCCGCGAGGGCGCCACGATCCACGACGTGCACGACCACCTGGTCGAGCGGGAAGTGCGCGTGGTCGAAACCCACGCCGCTGCCGTGGAACTGGGCCCGTACCGCCACTTCATGCARAAGGAGATCYWCGAGCAGCCGCGCGCGCTSGGCGACACGCTGGAAGGCATCGAAGCCATCACGCCGGAACTCTTCGGCGCCAATGCGCAAAGCGTGTTCAGCGAAATCGACAACGTGCTGATCCTGGCCTGCGGTACCAGCTACTACTCGGGCTGCACCGCCAAGTACTGGCTCGAATCCGTCGCCAAGATCCCGACCCAGGTCGAGGTGGCGAGCGAGTACCGCTACCGCGAGACCGTGCCGAACCCGCGTGCGCTGGTCGTGGTGATCTCGCAGTCCGGCGAAACCGCCGACACCATGGCCGCGCTGCGCCATGCCAAGTCGCTGGGCCACACCCACACGCTGGCGGTATGCAACGTCGCCACAAGCGCCATGGTGCGCGAGACCGAGTTGCGCTTCCTCACCCGCGCCGGCACCGAGATCGGCGTGGCCTCGACCAAGGCCTTCACCRCCCAGCTCGCCGCGCTGTACATGCTGACGCTGGCGCTGGCCAAGGTGCGCGGCAAGCTCACGGCCGAGGCCGAGGCCGCCGCACTGGCCAACCTGCGCCACCTCCCTGTGGCGCTGCACGGCGTGCTGGCGCTGGAGCCGCAGATCATCTCCTGGTCCGAAGACTTCGCGCGCCGCGAGAACGCGCTGTTCCTGGGCCGTGGCCTGCATTACCCGATTGCCCTCGAAGGCGCGCTCAAGCTCAAGGAAATCTCCTACATTCATGCCGAGGCTTATCCCGCCGGCGAACTCAAGCATGGCCCGCTGGCGCTGGTGACCGAGGCCATGCCCGTGGTCACGGTGGCGCCCAACGACGCCCTGCTGGAAAAGCTCAAGTCCAACATCCAGGAAGTGCGCGCCCGTGGCGGCCGGCTGTATGTGTTCGCCGACAGCGACACCCACATCCAGTCCACCGATGGCATCCAGGTGATCCGCCTGCCCGAGCACTACGGCGACCTCTCGCCGATCCTGCACGTGGTGCCGCTGCAACTGCTGGCCTACCACACGGCCTGCGCCCGCGGCACTGATGTGGACAAGCCGCGCAACCTGGCCAAGTCGGTCACGGTGGAGTAAGGGAGGCAAGCCGCGCCGCCCGGCATGGCCAGGACTGCCTGGCCGGGCCGGTGGCATCGCCGGCATTTGCAAGTGCGCTTCCATGTTGGCGGCAACGCAAGGGCGCGCGCCCGATGTGGCGCGCCTTGCCAGCCATGTTCAGATACTGCGTCCAGCATGGCCTCGGCACCCGCCGCGCGCTATCGGTGAGTTGCCTACTTTGGTATCCACCAACGTCGCGGCGGCGCGGCGCGCGCTCGCCCGCGCGCTCCAGGGCTACCGGTGTTCGGCAGAGCGGAGAAAGCTCGACGAGATTTCCCGCGTCAGAAGATCGAACGATTCCATTTCATCGTCGGACAGTCCGCCCGCGCAAACCGTCGTGCCCCAGTCTCCGCAGATCATCGCGACACAGCGGTTCTTGATCATCACGGGCGCCACCAGGATGGACCTGGCATCGGGCATCTGCTCGCGATACCAGCGCGGCACGCGGTGTGCCAATTCCTTGTCGAAGGAGTCTTCGAAGAGCAGGGGCTTGTGCGCGATGGCCGCGAAGTGAAAGATATCGGGGACAAATCCCTCTTCAAACGATAGCGCCTCCATCTTCTCGCGCATGCCTTCGCCAAATCCGACGCGCGCCCCAAAGCGTTTCGCCATCGGATTGAGCAGCATGAGAAAACAGTGCGAGAAATTCAGCGCCCGCATGGCCGATTCGAGCACCAGCGGAGCCAGTTCGGATACCGGCAGTCCGCTGCCCTCGCGCTGTACCTCAAGGAGACTCTGCTGGAGCCGCTTGAGCGCATCCTTGGGCTTGCCTGCGTTCCGGGGAGGGTTCGCATCGCCCGCATCGTCTGTATCCGGGGACTCCGCATGTGCCATGGACACGTTCAATGCCAGGGCCTGCTTCACCGCGCCTTCGACCGCGGCGGTTTGCAGGCCCAGCGCCTCCGCGTGAGTCAGGAGCAAGGCCTGGACGGCTGCCTCGGGCGCATCGCTGGCGAGCATTGCGGCGGCCCGGGCGGAAACGTCGGCGATGGCGCCCAGCCAGTCGGCATGGGATTCCAGTACGGAATCCGCATCGAAGCGCTTGCGCAGCATCGAGTTCGCGATCACGGCGGGCAGGCGCCATTTAATGGCCGCCGCCTCCGCGATATCCTCCAGGGTCACGTCAAGGACTCGCTGGCAGGCTTCGCTTTCCTGCATGGCATCTCCCTCGCACAAGGCCCGGATCTGTTCCCATTCTTCAGGAAAGTAGAAGATGAGGRGAAGGCGGCTCATGTGGTGCATCAGCGTGCAAACGACGGCCTCCTCGGCCTGTCCGATGCCTTGCGCGTTGCTGAGCGAGCGCGTGAGCTCGCCTGCGATCAGGGCCTGCTTTAGCTCGTGGGAGGCCTGGGGGCGGTTGATTGCCACGCCGGAGAAATAGTCCAGCAACTGGACCCCCAGCGTGAGATGGCTGATCGCATCGACGCCCAGGACCAGGATGGCGCGCGACACCGTCGTGACCTCGCCCCCGAAAGAGCGGTACATGGCGGAGTTGGCCAGGCGAATGACCTTTTGCGACAGGCTGAAGTCGGAGAGCACGGCAGCGGCCATCTCGCCGACGCTGATATCGCTGCTCAGCGTCTTGAATACGTTGTCGATGCAGAACTGTAGCGTGGGGAAATCCCCTTGCTGGGCCATCCGGTTCCATAGCGCATCGAAGAACTGCTTGTTTTGCATAGCGGCGTCTACTTCGAGA
>NZ_JBFTLX010000333.1:0-6264 GCF_056396665.1 Cupriavidus sp. 05T313
GATGCGAGTTTGGGTCCCGGCCGCTCTTTTCGCCGGATCCCGAGGGGGTGTCGCCCCATCCGGCGCGCCTTCTTTGCCTACTTTCTTGGCAAGACAAGAAAGTAGGTCGCCTCCCCGCAGGGGAGGTGAAACTGCCTTTGACTTTAGGCATTTGAAGTTGAAGTTAAGCAATTAAAGCCACACCCGCTGCAAACAAAACCCCATGGACCGCCTGACCGCCGCCGAAGTCTTCATCACCATCGCCGAACGCGGCAGCATGAYCGCCGCCGCCGAATCCCTCGACATGTCCCGCGCCATGGTCACCCGCTACCTGGCCCAAATGGAAACCTGGGCCGAACAGCGCCTGCTGCACCGGACCACGCGCAAGCTAAGCCTGACACCCGCAGGCGAGCAAACCCTGGCCCGCTGCCGCCAGATGCTGGAAATCGCCGCCCAGATGACACGCCCCGCGGCCGAACGCGCAGGCACGCCGCGCGGCATGCTGCGCATCAGTTGCGCGCAATCGCTGGCCGAGGATGTCCTGGCCGCGGCGGTCACCGCCTATCTGAAGCGCTACCCGGAAACGGCAGTCGACCTCCATATCGGCAGCCAGGCCGTCAACCTGGTGGAAGCGCGCATCGACCTGGCCATCCGCATCACCAACGACCTCGACCCCAACCTGATCGCGCGTCAGCTGGCCAGTTGCGCCTCGGTAATCTGCGCCGCGCCGGCCTATCTTGCCGCCCACGGCATGCCGCGCAGCGCGCAGGACCTCGCCATGCACAACTGCCTGACCTACTCCTACTTCGGCAAGAGCCTGTGGCAACTGGAACGCGCTGGCGAAACCCTGGCGGTACCGGTACAGGGCAATCTCAGCGCCAACGAATCCACGGTGCTGCTGGCCGCCGCGGTGGCTGGCGCCGGCATCGCCATGCAACCGCTCTACTCCGCCGCGCCGCTGCTGCGCAGCGGCCAGTTGGTGGCGTTGCTGCCGGCCTGGCAACCGCAGGCATTGGGCATCCATGGCGTGTACGCATCGCGCCGGCAAATGCCGGCGATCCTGCGCACCATGCTGGACTTCCTGGCGGAGTACTTCGCCACGGATCCCGGATGGCAAGGCGGCAGGCCCGCGTCGCTCCGGCCAGGCTAGGTCCCAGTCGTCCAATCTTCGTATTTCGAACAATTCGCCTTTCCAGGCATTAGAATTCCGCCCGTCCCCCGAAGGATCACCTCATGCGGAAAACCGCCCTCTTCGCATTGTTTTTTTGCACATCGCTCCATGCAGTGGCGGCAACGGCCGTGGACGTGTCCAGGATTCACGGCAAGATCCAGTTCGTCAATGCCTTTGGCGACTACAAGGTCCAGGTGGTAAACGCCTTTGCCGACCTGAAAGTGAAAAAGATCGATGCCTTCCCCGACAAGCCTGGCGAATGGCAAATCGTCAGCGGCAATGCCGACTACAAGATCCAGATCGTCGACGCCTTTGGGGATTTCACCATCGAATACGTGAACGCCTTTCCGGGCGTGCGCAAATAGCCGGACACCATCGCACTGAGCGGGCGCCACTGAACGTGTTCGCAAGATGGCGGAGCCGCCGATGGCTTCGTCCCTGCCGAAATCGGGAAGCGAATGGCGCGCGCATTACCCGACGATCAGTCGGCCCGGCACCACTGGCCAGAATCCGGGCACACGCTGGCCCTTGCACCGTTCAGCCAGACTTGCTCTTCATTCAGTTGCAGCGAGGTCGAAGGGGCGATGTCGAAGGCAACCTCAAGTGCGCGCCCAACGTGGGCATCTTCGATGGGAAGCTCCCAGGTCAGGAATAATTGGGTGCAGTCCTGGTCGGGCGGGAAGTCGGCTACATCAAAACCGCTGCTGCGGCGTTGAATTACGCCATGAGGCTGGCAAGTATCGAATATCACCGCCGTGCCCCGGGTCAGCGGGATGCGATGACCCAAAGAGGGAAAATGCAAGTCCTGCCCCCTGTCCTCGCTCAGGAAGAGATTGCAAAAGGCCGCACCGCCATATTGCGCACCGTCATGGTGATACCTTGCGCCGCGGCAGGCCATGAGGGCTACGTCACTGGAGGCAAGCACCCCAGGCAGTCCAAGCGCGCACGCCCAATCGGACACAGCCTGCACGCAGCGCGTGTAGTCCGGCCAGCGCGCTCGCGCTCGTGCCAGAGGCATTGCCTCGACATCCCCGGGCTCCAGGACCAGGCGGGACGATATCTCCCTTGCCCAATCTGCAAGCAAACGTGCAGGGGGGACAGGCACGTCGACCGTGCCTGAGAGCACGATGTCACTCACGCGCCGGCTGCGGATGGCGTCGCCACTCCAGAAATAGGAAGTGAGGAGGTCTTGTACCCGATGCTGTTGAGGGCTGTGGCTCATTTGGAGCAATGTAATGCGGCTGCCTCGGTAATGTAGCGGATCATAGCCCGTCGGCCGCTTAGGTCGCCGATGAACCGGCGCGGTCTTCCCCGGAAATCGGCCAGGAAGCAAAAAAATCGGCGCGCCTCAATGGGCGCGCCGATGTCGCACAGCGCGTCGGCGCTGCGATAGTACAAGTGGTGATGCGGGCCGGGAAGGCTATCAGGCAGGGAGCGTCTGCGCCAACACGGTTGCCATGGAGCCACTGGCGGCGCAAACCAGTGCCCAGCCTGCCAACATCCGGAAACTCTGCCAACGGCTCATGATGTGCTCCTGATATCCGTGCGCCGCCATGACGGCGGCACGACGATGATGCATGGATCGCGGTACGCCGCGGTCATGCTGACCTCACGGCATACCGGTAGTTTGCTCAGGCATTCGCGCCGTCGGTGAACACGTCGCGCTTGCCGCTGCGCGCACCGTCGGTGTACGGGTCGCGCTYGTCGGTACGAGCACCATCGGTGTACGGGTCGAAGCTGCGGCCCGGTTCAGACGACACGCTGCCGCGGTCCAGGCCGGCCACCGTACGGAAACCATCCGTATAGGGGTCGGTCTTGCCGACGCGCGCGCCGTCGGTGTACGGGTCGATGCTGCGGGCGGGCTCGGACGACACGCCGGCGCGGTCCAGGCCGGCAGTCAGGCCGCCTTCGCTGAATACGTCGAACTTGCCGCTGCGGGCACCATCGGTGAACGGATCGGCCTTGCCGGTACGGGCGCCATCGCTGTACACGTCGCGGGTGCGGTATTCATAGCTGTACTTGTCGGCGGAAACGGTGGCAGCCTGGGCATGGCCAGCGGCAAAAGCTGCGGCGAGGGTGGCGGCGGTGAGCAGGGACTTGGCAAAAAGAGTGGTGTTCATGATGTTCTCCAATCGAAGCATGGGTCCGGGGGTCTGCTTTGGCCGCGGGGACCGGGATTTAGCTGGATCGTCACTTCCCTTTCGTTTTACCTACCACTAGGTAGACAAGCTGGGCAAAAAAAAAGTGACTTTCGTCGTCGTTACATATCTGCTGCATTGGAAGCCGGCTGGCGGGCCTTTTCTGCCTGCCCTTGCTGCGGCGTCCATGGAACACATCTTATCTACCTGTAGGTAGATAGTCAAGGGTTTTTACCAGGTTGCGTTTAAGAATATTCGAAAAAACCTAAGCGGCACAAGCAGCACTATTGGCAGCCACCCAGAAAAAGTGAGCCATTGGGCGCCATTCTTCTGACAGCCGCCTGCACCTGCCATCGGTGTGTACTAGGCTTTTCGAGGCGCGGGTCGCGATCGAGGGCACTCGTGCGTCGCTTTGTGCAATCGGCCTCACACGCACCGCCGAAGGTTGCCATCAGGGATTGCCGCGTTGCGGCATCGCGAGCAAACTCTCCATGGCCGTGCGCGGGCGTTCCCGCGCACGCTCCTGCCGCACTCGAATCCATTGCACCGCCTCCCGCGCGGTGCCACCGGGAGGCCGTACTCATGAGCGCAGACAATGCCATCGGGAGTTCCGAACACGGCGATCCGCAAGCCATAGCGCCGGCGGACCTGTCAGTCGAGCCAGAGGCCACCGCAGCAGCGTTCTCCCCGATGGAGTCGCGCCGGCACCAGATGTTTCCCCTGCTGACTGCCGGCGAGATCGCCCGGCTCCAGCATTTCGGCACGGTGAAGCAATGGCTCCCCAACGAATTCCTGTTCCGCACGGGTGACCCCGCCCACGGCATGGTGGTGCTGCTGCGGGGCCATGTACGGGTGTCCCAGCGCGACGCCCTGGATCGTTCGACGGTGGTGGGCGAACACGGCCCGGGGCACTTCCTCGCCGAGGTCGGACAGCTATCCGGCAAGCCCTCCCTGGTCGACGGCATGGCGCTGGAGAACGTCGAGGCCATTGCGATCCCGCCCGACCGGCTGCGCGCGCTGCTGGTCGCGGAGGCCGAACTGGGCGAGCGGATCATGCGCGCGCTGATCCTGCGGCGTGTCGGCCTGATCGAACGCGGCAAAGGCCCGACCCTGCTGGGCCGCGGCAGCGAGCCACGCCTGCTGCTGCTGCAGGCCTTCCTGCGGCGCAACGGTTATCCCCACACCGTGGTCGATGCGGACACCGATCCCGACGCCGGCGCGCTGCTCGAGTTCAGCGCGGCCGCCCCAGGCGATTTTCCGCTGGTCATCTGCCCCGGCGGCGCGGTGCTGCGCGCGCCCGACCCAGGCCAGCTTGCCACTTGCCTGGGCCTGTTGCCCGAGTTCGATCCGAACCATGTCTATGATGTGATCGTGGTGGGTGCCGGCCCTGCCGGGCTGGCAACGGCCGTCTATGCCGCGTCCGAAGGGCTCTCCGTCGCGGTGTTCGACGAGTGCTCGCCCGGTGGCCAGGCAGGCGCCAGTTCGCGCATCGAAAACTATCTCGGCTTTCCCACCGGCATCTCAGGACAAGCACTGGCCGGCCGCGCCTTTGTCCAAGCACAGAAATTCGGTGCTCACGTCGCGATCCCGCTGGAGGTGGCTGCACTGCATTGCGGCGAACACCCGCAACGCATCGAGTTGTGCGACGGCCGCAAGATCCCGACCCGCACCGTGGTCATAGCCAGCGGCGCGGCCTATCGCCATCCCGCCATCGCAGCGCTGGATCGTTATGAGGGGCGCGGCGTCTACTATTGGGCGTCTCCGGTGGAAGCCCGGCTATGCGGCGGCGACGAGGTCATGCTGGTCGGGGGCGGCAACTCAGCCGGACAGGCGGCGGTCTTCCTGGCGGCGCACGCAAAGCACGTGCACATGCTTATCCGTGGGGCGAGCCTGGAGGCCAGCATGTCGCGCTACCTGATCGAGCGCATCGCGGCCCAGCCCAATATCGAACTGCATACCGGCGCGGAAGTCGTGACACTGGCCGGAGAAGAGCGCCTGGCTACCGTCGGCTACCGCACGCGCGATAGCGACCGCATTACAGAAATACCGATCCGGCATCTGTTCCTGTTTATCGGCGCCGATCCCAATACGGCATGGCTGCGTACGTGCAATGTCCGCGTCGACGCAAAGGGATTCGTGCTGACGGGCTCGGACACACCACATGAAGGCGAGGCGCCCGCCTCCGCGCTGGAGACCAGCGTACCCGGTGTTTATGCGATTGGCGACGTGCGCTCGGGCTCCACCAAGCGTGTTGCGGCGGCCGTTGGCGAAGGCGCCGCTGTGGTCGCCCAAATCCACGGCTACCTGGCGAAACTAAAGCTGCCGGAGCCGGGAATGCTCGCCATGTAGGGCACGCCGGGCAATGAATTTACTCCTGCCTCCGTGCGCCGGCAATCGACCGTGTGGACGGCGCGCGACAGAGCGTGAAACGCGCTTTTATTTACTATATTGGTTGCAATGGCAGGTGCTTCAATTCGAAGCCGCTGATCGGGGAGGTTGCCATGCGTTCGCTTGCAGACAGATTTAGTCCGCCCACACCGGAGAAAATAGCAGCAAGGGAATTGCAGCAAATGCGGCTTACCCTATTCCAGGCCGAACGCCGCCTGCTGGAAGCACAGATGCAGGTCGACTACTATCGCGACCTCGTCGCCTTCCTGGAAGACGTGAGCGCCTCCGGCGTCGAAAGCGTGGTGGACAAGCGGCGCACATCTGCCGCCGCCGAGCACGCACAGGCCCATCGCTCCGCGCCCGGACTCATCACGGTGCCTGCCGTACCTTCAGCAGCCTGACGTTTCACCATTGCCGGCGCAGCCCGCGCCGGCAATGGTGATGACGCGTCCCTCGCCTGCGCGGGACGCGGCTGCCGCGACGCTGTCACACGCAACCGCTGCACGTGGCGCTTGTCATGGCCCGTCGCGCATCGCCGTGGGCTGCGCGAGCGCTGTGCGATACTGGCCGTCTTGCGCGGTTCTCCCG
>NZ_JBFTLX010000334.1:0-6247 GCF_056396665.1 Cupriavidus sp. 05T313
GTGCTTGTGCAGAACCTCGCCCCGGGCGCTGCCGACCGCCTGGGCCTTTCGTACCAGGCGCTTTCCCAGCGCTACCCGGGCATCATCGTCTGCGACATTTCCGGCTATGGCAATGATGGCCCCTACCGGGACAAGAAGGCCTATGACCTGCTAATCCAGGCGGAGTCGGGATTCGTTTCTATCACCGGCACGCCGGAGAGCCCTTCGAAAGCGGGTTGCTCCATTGCCGACATCGCAGCAGGCATGTACGCGTACACCAACATCCTGGCCGCGCTGTTGCAGCGCAGCAAGACCGGTAAGGGGGCGCATATTGACGTATCGATGTTGGAGAGCATGGTTGAATGGATGAACTATCCACTCTATTACGCTTTTGACGGTGCCACGCCGCCTCCGAGGGCCGGCGCATCGCATGCGACCATCTTTCCTTATGGCCCGTTCACGGCCGGTGACGGGAAGACCATCATTCTGGGGCTTCAGAATGAACGCGAATGGGATGCCTTCTGCCGGGTTGTCCTGGAGCGGCCGGAACTTGCGACTGATGAGCGGTTTGTCTCAAATTCGCTGCGTGCCAAAGGCCGGGTGGAGCTGACGGAAATCATCGCCAATGCATTTTCCTCGCTGACTATTGATGCAGTAGTGGAGCGCCTGGAGCACGCGCAGATTGCTAACGCACGCATGAATGATATGCGGGATGTCTGGAATCATCCGCAACTCAAGGCACGGGAGCGCTGGACTTCGGTCCAATCACCGGTGGGGGTCATCCCGGCATTGCGCCCTCCTGGGATGCCGCAGTCGTTCGAACCACGGATGGATGCAATCCCCGCGCTTGGCCAGCACAGCGAGAGCATTCTTCGTGAACTCGGCTACACCAGTGATGACGTCTCCCGCTTGAGCACCGAAGGCGCAATCTAACGTCACGCTCTACCGTAGACTGACGCCGCTCCCTCAATTCGTGCTGCCTCTTCACGCCTCGTTCGTGGGCGAGAGGGCGGGGGCATGCGCGCTTGCACACCAGAATTTGACCAAATGGCAACCAACAACTCTGCTCGTTCCTATCTCTTTGTGCCGGCCAATCGCCCCGAGCGCTTTGCCAAAGCTCACGCCTGCGGCGCCGATGTGGTCATTCTTGACCTTGAGGATGCCGTTTCTACTGACGATAAGGACCGAGCCCGGCACCTCTTGGTGGACTACCTGGCAACTGGCGGCTCTGGAATGGTGCGAATCAACGCGACGCAGACGCAATGGTTCGAGGACGACATCCGAGTGTGTCGCAAGGACGGTGTCCGTGGAGTGATTCTGCCGAAGGCAGAAAGCGCAGCGGATATTGCTCTGGTGGTGAAGCATCTTCCTCCGGAGGTCAAGGTTCTTCCGCTTATTGAAACCGCCAGAGGCATGGCCAACGTCAGCGAAATTGCTGCTGCACCCGGAGTAGCGCGCCTTGTATTTGGTACTGTGGATTTCCGGACTGAGCTCGGCATCGAGGGAGACGACCAGGAGTTGCTCTTCTTTCGTTCGATGCTCGTCTTGGCGTCGCGGGTTGCGGGAATTGCTTCGCCAGTGGATGGGGTGACGGTATCCATTTCCGATGTGGATGAACTTCACAGGGCGAGTGAGCGCGGTCGGAGGCTGGGATTCGGGGCAAAGCTGTGCATTCATCCAGCACAGGTCTCCGGGGTGAATGGCGCCTATCGGGCCACCGAAACTCAGCTTGCCTGGGCGAAGAAGGTCGTTGAGCAAGCCAAGACCAGTCCCGGCGCCTTCCAACTCGACGGAGAGATGGTGGATGCACCGGTCATTGCGCGCGCGGTCGACCTGCTAAGGCAGGCCGGTCCGCAGCCAGATTGAAAGCATGCACGCGCAACATTCTCAACTACGAAGTGGCCCCCACGATGAAGAAAATCTGCAGTCTCCTAGTCGCAAACAGGAGCGAAATCGCCATCCGCGTGATGCGCGCCGCCAGTGAGCTGGGTATCCGTACCGTAGCCATCTACTCGTACCAGGACCGGTTTGCACAACATCGCTTCAAGGCGGACGAGAGCTACCTCGTTGGCGAGGGGAAGAAGGCGGTTGATGCGTACCTCGACATCGATGACATCTTGAGGGTGGCAAGGGAAGCAGGCGTAGACGCAATCCATCCGGGCTATGGATTCCTGTCCGAGAATCCGGAGTTTGCCGAGCGTTGCGCGCACGAGGGCATCGCCTTCATTGGCCCGAAGCCAGAGGTGATGAGGGAGCTTGGCAACAAAGTGGCCGCAAGGGCGCTGGCCGAGCGCGTGGGTGTACCGGTGGTTCCTGCCACGAATGCTCTGCCGGATGACATCGAGGAAGCCAGGAAGCTGGCGGCGGCCATCGGCTACCCCCTGATGCTGAAGGCTAGTTGGGGCGGAGGCGGCCGCGGCATGCGGGCGATTCAGCAGGAGGGAGACCTGGCTGACGCCATCGCAGCGGCCCGTCGCGAAGCGAAGGCGGCCTTTGGCAACGACGAGGTCTACCTCGAGAAGTTCATCGTGAGAGCGAAGCATGTGGAGGTCCAGATTCTCGGCGACACCCACGGCAACATCGTTCATTTGTTCGAACGTGATTGTTCGGTGCAACGTCGAAATCAGAAGGTGGTGGAGCGGGCGCCCGCTCCCTACCTAGATGACGCCACGCGACATGCCTTGTGCGGCGAGGCGTTGAAGCTTGCGAATGCGGTGTCGTATACGCATGCCGGCACGGTGGAATTCCTGATGGATGCTGACACCGAGGAGTTCTACTTCATCGAGGTAAATCCCCGAGTGCAAGTCGAACACACCGTTACCGAGGAAGTGACGGGTGTCGACATCGTGAAGGCTCAAATTCGCATCACCGAAGGGGCGAGCATTGGTGACGCCCCGTCGGGGGTGCCAGACCAGGACGGCATCAAGCTGCGCGGACATGCTGTCCAATGCCGCGTTACCACCGAAGACCCAGAGAACGGATTCGCACCTGACCACGGCAAGGTGACTGCCTATAGAAGTGCTGCAGGCTTTGGCATTCGCCTGGATGCGGGYACAGCCTACACGGGGGCCGTTGTTACCCCGTACTACGATTCGTTGCTCGTCAAAGTGACTTGCAAGGGCCGAGATGCGGATGAGGCCAATGAGCGCATGAGTCGGGCACTGCGCGAGTTCCGGGTCCGGGGCGTGGCGACCAACCTAGCGTTTCTGGGGAACGTTATCGAACATGAAGAGTTTCGTTCGGGGCGCTGCACTACCCGGTTCATTGACAATACCCCGGAGCTGTTTAGTTTCCGCCAGCGCCGAGACCGAGCGACGAAACTGCTGAACTTCATCGCCGATGTCAACGTCAACGGCAATCCCGATGTCAAGGGCCGCCTCGTTCCCAAGTCCATCATCCTGTCGCACCCGCTTCCTCTGAAGACGGTTAGCGATGAGATTCCGGAGGGAAGTCGGACGCTACTGTCCAGGCTTGGACCCAGAGCCTTCGCCCAGTGGATGAAAGACAGTTCTGGCGTCTTGCTCACCGACACTACGATGCGCGATGCTCACCAGTCGCTGCTGGCAACGCGGCTCCGCACGCAAGACATGACCGCCATCGCACCCTACTACGCGCGCCAGTTGTCGGGACTCTTTTCAATGGAATGCTGGGGTGGCGCTACGTTCGACGTGGCAATGCGGTTCCTGCGTGAAGACCCGTGGCAGCGCCTTGCGGCACTACGCGCCGCCGTCCCCAATATCCTGTTCCAGATGCTGCTGCGCGGCTCCAATGCCGTTGGGTACACGAACTATGCGGACAACGTGGTGCAGCACTTCGTCAAACGCGCTGCCGCGGAAGGCATTGACCTTTTCCGGGTTTTCGACTCGTTCAACTGGGTCGAAAACATGCGAGTGGCGATGGATGCCGTCATTGCGTCCGGGGCGCTTTGCGAAGGCACAATCTGCTACACCGGCGATTTGTTTGACAGTTCGCGAGACAAATACAACATTCGCTACTACGTTGACATTGCAAAGTCGTTGGAAAAGGCCGGCGCACATATTCTTGGAGTCAAGGATATGGCAGGTGTTTGCAGGCCGCAGGGCGCATTCGCGCTGGTGAAGGCCTTGAAGGAGGAAGTGGGTATTCCCATTCACTTCCACACTCACGATACGAGCGGCGCATCCGTGGCGTCGGTGCTGGCGGCCGTGGAGGCGGGGGTGGATGCGGTCGACGGCGCCATGGATTCCATGAGCGGGCTGACGTCCCAGCCAAGCCTGGGTGCCATTTGCGCAGCCCTTGAGCATGACGCGCGCAAGCCGGCAGTAGGCTATCGTGACCTGCAACCCTTCTGCACATACTGGGAATCAGTCCGCAAGAACTACGAGCCCTTCGAGGCGGCGATGCGGGCGGGCACCTCGGATGTCTACC
Source organism: Cupriavidus sp. 05T313 (assembly GCF_056396665.1). NCBI lineage: Bacteria > Pseudomonadati > Pseudomonadota > Betaproteobacteria > Burkholderiales > Burkholderiaceae > Cupriavidus > Cupriavidus sp. 05T313. The sequence continues at coordinate 4,387 of NZ_JBFTLX010000334.1, forward strand.
GTCACGAGATGCCTGGCGGTCAGTATACAAACCTGCGGGAGCAAGCTCGGTCGCTGGGACTGGAGGCGCAATGGCCAGAGGTCGCACAGGCTTATGCCGATGTCAACGTCATGTTTGGGGATATCGTTAAAGTCACGCCATCTTCGAAAGTCGTTGGCGACATGGCGCTTCACATGGTCGCAAACAAGCTGTCCACAGGCGATATCCTGGACCCCGCGAAGGAAGCCTCGGTGCCGGAATCGGTCGTCTCAATGTTCCGTGGAGAGATGGGCTACCCAGCCGACGGCTTCCCTTCGGCTCTGCAGCAAAAGCTCCTGCGGGGTGCCAAGCCAATCGTCGGTCGCGCCGGCGCTCATATTCCGCTGGTGGACTTGGAAGCGGCGCGCAGCCAGGCGGAACGAGAGATTGGTCAGCCGGTTTCCGACAACGACCTCGCCTCGTACCTCATGTATCCCAAGGTCTTCAAGGACTTCTGTGCGCATCGGGAACAGTACGATGACGTTTCCATCCTTCCCACCCCCGTCTTCTTCTACGGGCTCACTCCCGGTAACGAAATTGCGGTGAACCTGGAGCGGGGTAAGACGCTGTTCGTAGGCTTGAACGCCCAAGCCGAGCCGGACGAGGAGGGCGGCGTGCGCTTGTTCTTTGATGTCAATGGTCAGCCGCGCCCAGTTCGTGCCAGCAAGCGAGAGGCTGGGAAGCTTGCCGCGGGGGCAAGAATGGCCACCGCCGGCAATCCGATGCTGGTCGGCTCGCCGATGCAAGGTGCCGTGATAACTGTGAACGTCAGGGTGGGGCAAGTTGTCGCCAAGGGTGAAGTCGTGGCTGCAATTGAGGCAATGAAGATGGAGACAAGTGTCGTGGCTGAAGTCAGTGGGACGGTGAAGGAGATTCTCGTGCAACCAGGCGCTCAGGTTCGCGCTGGCCAGCTACTGATGGAGTTGCAGTAAGACATTCCAGGCTGATGAAGGCGGCGGCACACTGGTGTCGCCGCCTTCGATTCGTCAGGCTCCAATGGAACGGATGACATCCAGAGTTGTACCGTCACGATATTCGACGATTCCAACCACCTTGCCCTCGGCTGTGCCGGGCTGATGATAGTGCTCAAGGCCACGGCAGGCCTTTTCCTGCAATTCGTGGATGCTGACAACCGGAAGACCGGAGGCAATCAGTCGCTCTTTGACCTCAAGGCGAAGCGGGTTGACTGCGATACCTGCTTCCGTCACGACCACGTCAATGGTGGCGCCAGGTGTGGTGACGGTACGTACCTGCTCCACAATCTTCGGTACGTTTCCGGCTCTCAAGCGAGTTGTGACGATGGCGAGTTCGGCACCGGCTGCTGTGTCGCTGTGACCGCCGGACCCGCCAATGATGCGACCGTCGCTGGCGGTCGTCACGTTGACATTGAAATCAAGGTCGACCTCCGCTGCACCGAGAACCATGGCGCTCAGGCGATTGACAACAGCTCCCTTGTTCCAGGGATTCGCGTACATCGAGGCAGACATTGCCTGGTGAAGTGGGTTGGTGCGGAAGGATTCCACTGCACGTAGGTCGAAGCACTGAACGTCCAGCAGACTGCGAAACAGGCCTTGCTCGAGCATCTCAACCAAGTAGCCGGTGATGCCTCCAGCCGCAAAGCTGCCTTTGACACCGCGACGGGCCATGATTTCGCCAAGGGCCGCGGCAACCGCGAGAGAGATGCCGCCGGCGCCGGTCTGGAAGCCAAAGTCCTCGCCAAGGAGGCCCGCCGCTTCGATGACCCGAGCAGCCAGAGATGCAATGGCCAGGCCCACGGGCTCATCGGTTGGCCGGGTCGTCCCGGACACAATTCTGGTGCTATCCCCGATGGAATGGACAGGGA
>NZ_JBFTLX010000335.1:0-6199 GCF_056396665.1 Cupriavidus sp. 05T313
AGGCAGGCACGACACAACTGCTCGCGCTGGGCATCGTCGAGCAACGACGGCCGTCCACGGGCCATGGTGCGCAGCGCGTCGATGCCGCCTTCGTCCAGTCGCGCCTTCCACGTGTACACCGTCTGCCGAGCCACGCCCACCGCAGCCGCAACCGCCGCGACCGGCTTGTTCGCTAACAGCATCCGTCCAGCGCGAACCCGCTTTCTGGTCGCTTCGTCCATCTTCCCAGCCATGCAATCGACTCCCGATCAACGCCTTGGTCAGATAACGCGTCAGACTCAAATCGGTTGTCATGATTTATACAAGTCTCAATAATACTGGAACCTGGCGGAGCTAGATGCTGTCATCCCTGCTCGGAAGGCTCTTGATGCCTGCGTTCACCAATGCCCTGCCGAAGATCGGCGAGACGGAACGCGCTGCACTGGAGTCCGGTACGGTCGGTTTTGAAGGCTGCTTGTTCGAAGGCAAGGCTGATTTCGCGAGGCTTGCAGCGATTCCGGCCGAGCAGTTGACAGAGGAGGAGCAGGCCTTTCTGGAACAGCGCGTAACAGAATTGTGCGGAATGCTCGACGATTTCGCGATTGACGAGGCGCACGATCTGCCGGCTGAAGTCTGGCGCTATCTGCGCAAACATCGATTTTTCGGCATGATCATTCCGCGCGCCTACGGCGGGCTCGAATTCAGCCATGCCGCTCACGCCGCAGTTGTGACGCGCATCGCCAGCGTCAACACCGCTGCGGCAGTTACTGTGATGGTGCCGAACTCGCTCGGCCCGTCCGAACTGCTGGTGCGCTACGGTACCGAGGCACAGAAGAACCACTACCTGCCGCGCCTGGCGCGTTGCGAGGATCTGCCGTGCTTTGCACTCACTTCTCCGTATGCCGGCTCGGACGCCGCCGCAATTCCAGATATCGGGGTGTTGACGCAGCGCGAATGGAACGGCGCCATGACCGAGGGCTTTGCGCTGACCTTTTCCAAGCGCTACATCACGCTGGCGCCGGTAGCAACGGTTGTAGGCCTTGCCTTCAACGCCATCGACCCCACCCGGCCCGCCGGCATGCGGCAATTGGGCATTACCTGCGCGCTGATCCCGGTGCCGCATCCGGGCCTGCATATTGGAGCACGCCATAGGCCAATGAACAGTGCGTTCATGAATGGCCCGGTGCAAGGGGAGGATGTGTTCATTCCGCTTGACTGGGTCATCGGCGGCAGTAACAACATTGGCAGGGGCTGGCGCATGTTGATGGAATGCCTGGCCAACGGCCGGGCCATATCGCTGCCTGCGATCGGCGCGGCGCTGCAGCAAACTTCGCTGTATGTCGCCAACGGCTATGCTCGGCTGCGCAATCAGTTCGGCCTGCCGATTCAGCGCTTCCCCAGCATCGCCGCGCCGTTGGCGGAAATGGCTATTGAGCTGTATGCCACCGATTCCGCGCGGCGCCTAACGACCAGCATACTCGATCAAGGCGAACAGCCCAGCGTCGCCAGCGCCATCCTGAAATACCATCTGACGGAAGCGGGCCGCCGCGCGATCAACCATGGCATGGACATTCTCGGCGGCAAAGCGATCTGCGCCGGCCCATCCAATCTGCTGTCGACCGCCTACCGCCATGCGCCTATCGCCATCACTGTCGAAGGGGCCAACATCCTCACGCACGCGCTGATCATCTTCGGTCAGGGCGCCGTGCGCTGCCATCCCTATGTACTGAAGGAAATCCGGGCAGTCGAACAACGCAACCCCGTTGCGCTTGGCGACGCGGTGCTTGGGCATGGCGGCCACCTGTTGCACAGTTTCTTGGGCAGTCTTGTCCACGCGCCACTCCTGGGTAACGTGCCACCGGAATTCGAGCGCGAGGCGCGCAGGATTGCCCGGCTCGCCGCGAAATTCGCCTTCACCACCGACATTTGCATGGGGGTCCTCGGAGGCAAGCTGAAGCGGCTGGAACTGCTGTCGTCGCGGCTGGGCGATGCACTCTCTCATCTTTACATGGCATGTGCCTGCTTGTGGCATTACGCCAAGCATCCTGATGGCGAATTGACGCCTATCGTGCGTGGCGCCATCCGGCATCAGATCTGGCTCGCTAGCGAAGCCTTGCATGGGCTTTATGACAACGTATCCAATCCAGTGCTGAGGGTAGCCGGCAAGATCGCGCTGCAGGGATTGAGGCCAATCCACCGCCCGCGCGATTCGGAAAATCTTGCGATCGCTGATGCTCTCGGCGATCCGCGGGTCATCCACCGGCTGTGCCCGGATATCGAAACGCCAAGGGCTGGGGGCTTGCGCGATCTGCATGAGTTGCTGTCGCTGGCGCAGGAACTCGGCGAGACGGAGAGCCAGCGTCTGGCCGGCGCCATTCGTCAGCTCAAAACGCTGGAAAATATCGCCGCCACTTCCTCGGCTCCAAAGGCACTCGCCTTCCTGCGCGCGCTTGACAAGGTCATCCAGGTGGATAGCTTCCCCCCGGACAGTGCGGCTCGACCGCCTCACGCCTCATAGCTGCTGCATCGAGAGCGGCAATGACAACGGCCATTGGGGTATTCGGTAGATATAGATGGCCCGTGTTTGCAACCACTTTCCAGGGTGCGCGCGCGTCAATCGATTGTATGGCTCAAGTCACATCCGGAGTTGTATTCCCCGCCATCGATACCGAATCGCACCACGAATGATGGGCAGGAAACGCCGGTGGCGTAAGGAGGCAGCTGCGGACACGCGGATTCGCCCCAAGTCGGATCGGATCGGGCCAATACGCAGCTTGCCTGTAAGCCTCTTCGTTTTGTCAGGCGCTAGAATGTGGACCGGCGCCTCCGAAGAAAGCAGGGATATTAGCTGACTCCCCAATCGTTCCACACTGGCTGCCTCGGGGTTGGAAGGTCACCCGCTGCGCGTGGTCCCAGCTTTCGATGTTGGGCCACTATGAAAGAGCCTGGCAGGCGAAAGGATCTGTTCGCCGGGCTCGCGCTTACCGCGGTCATGATTCCCGCCGGCATGGAGTACGCTGAGGCAGCGCATTTGCCCGCCATAGCCGGGCTCTACGCCAGCATCGCGGCTCTCGTCCCAGTCATCGGCTCGCTGCCGCAAGGGCTAGCGGTGCCGCGCGAGCCCGTTGTGTCGCTCGCTGAGCTGCGCGCCCTGCTGCCTCTTCCAGCAGGGGCCTGCCCACGCGTGCCCAGCCGCAACGAGTTTTCGTCCTCGCCAATCGGCATGCCCTGGTGGGTGGTCAGCGCGTGGTCTTCAATTGAGACCACATTGCCGACCGTGTCGGAGCCCAACACCTTGGGCTGGGGAGATGGCCGTTCTTTCACGGCACGGTCGTAAGCGGCCTTCGCGCCGGTAGCCGCGCGGCTTGTGATATGCGTCACGTCGCTAGTCGGGGCGACCGTGAGTCTATCCGGCGCAGTACCGCTGCTAGCGGACGTGGGTTTCCTTTCTCCGCCCGATTTTCTTGCTGGGCCGCCTGGCGGCCGAGGCCTTGTTGAAAGTAGGCCTCTTTGGCATGGCGAATCCTGGAAAGAGGCTCGACAGAAAAAAACAGGGAGGCCTCATCCAAAGCAGATAGCGTGCCGGCACCGCAGCGGCATCCGCAAGATGCCATGACAGGCGGCCTGTCGCGCGCACTTTCGTCTTTGCGCGTCCGCAGTTTTGGTGCCATCATTTTCCTCGCACGACACGCGCGTTTTACATGGAGATGTAATTTGTAGGCAGGCGCCGACAAGCATTCGCGTAATCTCCCTACAGCGTGCGAACGCGCGCATTTGTACTGTTGATGGGGCAGTGTGGCGCGCACAGGAGTGCCGGGTAACCGGGTCCGATTTGCCGACATGTCGTCTTCACGGCGCCATTCTGTTCTGAATCTCTAAATCGTCCCTCTCTGCTAGGAGCTGACAATGGCTGACAAGAATATTTCCGTACTAAACGACTTGATCGAAGTTTCGCGTGACGGCCAGCAAGGCTTTCTCAAGGCAGCCGAAGACGCACAGAATCCCGAACTGAAGTCACTGTTTTCCAGCCGCGCTACCGAGATTGCCACGGCGGTGTCGGAGCTCCAGGCGCAGGTGGCAGCGCTCGGCGGCAAGCCGGAGGAGCACGGCAGCGTGACCGGCGCGCTGCATCGCGGCTGGGTCAGCCTGCGCACCGCAGTGGCTGATCGCAGCGACCTTGCCATCCTGGAGGAAACCGAGAAGGGTGAAGACGTGGCCAAGAAAAAATACGCCGATGCGCTGCAGGAGCCGGAACTGAGCTTCGACATTCGCGCGATGGTAGAGCGCCAGTACCAGGGGGTGCTGCGCAACCACGACCAGATCCGCGACCTGCGCAACCGTTATCGCGCGGCTTGAGGCCTGACGCCGCGCCTGACGAGGTAAGCGCGGCATGGCAATCTGCATCTACGGGGCAGCCTAGGGCACGGTTGGCTTCCTGTCTCGGCATTTTGACGGAACAGGTGGTCCAGAGAATTACCTCTAGTGGGTAGCCGCGTTTCTGAGAGGACACACGGCTACCCACTAGTAGCGTGATGACGAGATGGCGGCTTTCAGGAAGCGTCCGACGACAAGAAGCAGGAAGGTGTCGTCGCGCGGCGTGCTGATTTCCGCGTCAGTATGCGCGTCATAGCTTCGCTTGCAGGCTTGGCCGGCGATGTGGGCAGCGTCAGCATTTCCGGCCAGAACTCCCGCGCACTGGTCAGACTGGGACCTCAAGTGCGGCAGCGAGCACCCGCCGGCCGGCGCCAAGCCCACCGCGCACCGGAAGGGCAAGACGGATTCGCATTGAGCAGCCGCTCGCCTTGGCCACGACAATCGAGCGTTTCCTGCGGCAGGCATGACGCCATGCCTGCTTTACGCGCGCTGGGGCGCAGGCGGGGGCAGGTCGCCGGGAGGCGGGTCGTTGACCGGTGGCGGCGGGTCCGGGTCGGGCACCTTGGGCGGAGGAATCTCCGGCGCGGGCGGCAACTGGTCGGGCTCAGGCGTGATATGGAACTGAATCGGCATGTTTCTCTCCGGGGTCAGGACCGCGGCCGGTCTGGTGTGGGCCCGGGCCGCGGTCGATAGGCAAAGGCGGAGCAAGCGGCTGGCTCAAGCTCAGGCTCAGGCGGCTTCCCCCAGTTCGTCCAGGATGCGCGATAGCGCGTCCTGGTCGACCGGCTTGACCAAATGGTGATCGAAGCCGGCCTGCGTTGTACGCTCCCGGTCCGCCAGCTGGCTATAGCCAGTCAGCGCCACCAAGCTTACGTGCTGCAATGCCGGGATGGCTCGCAGGCGCCGGGCGATCTCGAAGCCGTCCATAGCCGGCATGCCGAGGTCCAGCAGGATGATGTCGGGCCGGGTCTTGACCGCGCGCACGATGGCGGCGGGGCCATCGATGGTGGTCACCACTGTGTGTCCCATGGCTTCAACTGTAAAGGCCATGGCCTCCAGCGTGTCGATATTATCGTCCACCGCCATCACCGTGCGCGGCGTGCCCGTCGGGTACCCGAGTTTGCCGATCTGTGGCTGTTCTGCGAGCGCTGGGCGGGCAGTTCCACCACGAAGGTGCAGCCCATGCCAGGGCCGGCGCTTTCGGCGTGGACGTTGCCGCCATGCAGCCTGACGAGCCTTTGTACCAACGAGAGCCCGATACCCACGCCTTCCTGTCCGGCGGCGGCGGGTGGCTTCTTGCCGTGACGCGCCGTGGCCGGGGGTAGACCGGTCGCCGCAGCTTCCAAGGGAGGAGGGCGGCCATGCGTATCAGTTTGTAACTCGTAGGGCAGGACGAGGGAGGCGTGCCAGCCACTGTCAACAAATTTGCCGCTCCGATCGCACGTTGAACGATGGTATCCGTCCATCGCCGGAGCAGAAAACCACCGCATTGCCGCTTGGTCAGCCCCCGCTTTAGCGCGGTCTCCCTGGAGCGCGCCAGAAGAGCGAGCGCGCCGCCGACGATCTGCGCACGGAACTGGCGCAGGCGCGCAGCGAAGCCCGCGACGCGGCGGTGACGCATGCCGCGACACCTGGGATGCGCAGGACTCGTGTTCGCTGCGCAGTGGCGATGAATAAAGGCTAGCTAAGAAGGCTGCCGACTGCTGTAAAAATATGTGGTTCTTCAGACTTTCGTGTGGGTAGGTAGTACGCTTTCGCGCATGGCTTGGTAAGGAGGTGTGCGATGGACAGCGTGGAACTGTACCGGCAGCTGCTTGGCGTGACTGCGCCATGGACGGTGGAGCGT
>NZ_JBFTLX010000336.1:0-6184 GCF_056396665.1 Cupriavidus sp. 05T313
CAAGCCTCGGGCTGGCGCCGCTGATCGTGAAGGAAATCTTCCACATCATCAACGACCTGCGCAAGACCGGTGTGGCGACACTGCTGATCGAGCAGAACGCACGCGCGGCGCTGCAGGTGGCGGACTATGGGTATGTGATCGAGACGGGGACATGGCGATGGAGGTGGCCTGACGACGCAAATGCCGACAACACGAGTTTGCCAATGACTATCTGGACCGTACCCGACTGGACCACCTACGCAAATGAGAAGGCGCACGGCACATTGAATGCCGCGCTGGGAATCGAACAGACCGAACTGGGGCCCGACTACGTGAAGGCGCGCATGCCGGTGGATCACCGGACCTTCCAGCCGGCAGGAGTTCTGCATGGCGGCGCGTCCGTGGTGCTCGCGGAAACGCTGGCGTCATGGGCCGGGAGCTTTGCGGTGGACCGCAACCGCTTTCACTGCGTGGGGCAGGAGATCAATGCGAACCACGTCAGGCCGGTCAGCGCCGGCTTTGTGGAGGCTGTGGCGATGCCCGAGGCTCTCGGCCGGAGATCTCATGTATGGAGCGTCCGCTTCTACGATGCGCAACGCAAGCTGGCCTGCGTGTCACGCGTCACGCCCGCGGTACTGGAGCGGCCGTCTGAATACCAAGCGCGACGGCCTGCCCAGGGCACGGGGCGGCGCGGGATCGCCGGGTGCGCTCAATGCAAGCGCGTCCCCGCCGCCAGCAGCCGCTCCAGACCCTGCGCCAGCGTCATCCCCAGCGCCCGTCCCCAACCGTGGATGTCGAGCACGTGCCGGCGATAGACGGCATGGTGGAGCAGGGCGGCGAGCCTGCCCTCGATATGCCAGCCGTTGTCCTTGCCTGGCGTAGCGCTCAGGTTGGCGATGGCACTGCTGCCCGCCAGGGAGACCAGGGAACCATAGTCGCGATACCTGAACCCCGGCGGCTGCTTGCCTGCCAGGCGCCGTGGCAAGGCCTCCGAGAGATATAGCGCTTGCTGGTAAGCAACCTGCGCGCGGGTCGGGAGTTCCGCATCGAGGTCCTGCGGCCGGCAGCTGGCGCAGTCGCCGATGGCGTAGATATGCTCGTCATCGATGCTTTGCAGTGTCGGCAACACGCGAATCTGCCCTTTGGCATTCACCGGAAGCTGGAAGGTGCCCAGCAGGGCAGGCGCCGTGATGCCGGCCGCCCACACCACCACATCCGCCTGCATCGGCGCCTGGCCGGCAATGGTCAGGCCGTTTTCGCTGACGGACGTCACCCGTGCGCTGCATTGGACGCCGATATGCAGGCGCGCAAGCTGCTCGCCGACGCGCGCCGCGAGCCGGGCGCCCATGCCAGGGACGACCGCGGCGGACGCTTCAATGACGCAAATATCCACGCCGGTCACCGGGTCCAGCCGGTGTATGCCATAGCGATTCAGCACGCTAGAGGTCCGGCGCAACTGCGCGGCGAGCTGCACGCCGGTCGCACCTGCGCCGACGATGGCCACGCGGACCTTTGCCGGCGATGCCTGCCGCTCGACATCGGCCTGGGCAGTCCTGCGGCGCAGGGCGGTGAACACGCGGTCCCGCACCTGTTCCGCGCTGGCGACGCTGTCCAGCGTCAAGGCGTGCTCGCGCGCACCGGGYACGCCAAAGTACTGGGTGACACCGCCGACGGCAAGAACCAGCTTGTCGTAAGCAATGGACCGGACCTGGTCGCCTTCGCCGTGGCATGTGCCGGCAATCGCCACGGAGACGGTCCGGTTGATGCGATCCGCCGCGAGCAGCTCGCCTTGCACAAAGCGAAAATGATGGCGCTCGGCCTGCAAGGCGAACGAAGTATGGTGAACGACGGGCTCGATCCGGCCCGCGGCCACTTCATGGAGCAGAGGCTTCCACAGATGCGTGGGGCTGCGATCGATCAGGATGATCTCGGCGAGACCGCGCCTGCCAAGGCGCCGGCCCAGGCGAGTGGCCACCTGCAGGCCCGCGGCGCCGCCGCCGACGATAACGATTCTTCTCATGGGAACCTCCGCGATGTGTGTCTGATGCGTGGGTGGCGCCACGGTGGGCGCATCAGTTCGTCACAGGCTCGGCCATGGCGCGGCTTGCGCTGTGGCCACGATGCTGGCCGGCCACGATCGACTCCAGTACGTGGAAGTCCGGCCAGGCCGCCTGCGCTGTGCCCGAAAGCGTTACCGATACATCCGCATGGCGCGGCGTATCGCTGCCCTGCGGCAGTACAGCGGCTGTATGCATGCCGATGCCGCTTGCGGCGCGCAGGCTGCCTTGCGTGGCGCCAACCAGCAAGGCCCGGTGCGCCGGCGCCTCGGCGGTGCGCAGCACCAGGCGGTAGAGATCGGCCTCGGTCTCGCGGGCGGATAGCGCGTCCGCCGTGGCGACCACGGCAAAGCGATCGGTCCAGTCCGGCCCGATGGCGCCATCGAGCAATGCGCACAGCATGCGCGACGAGACCGGGGCGGCCAGCGCCAGGCGCGCACCGCCTGACTCGGCGCTGCGCATGAGTGCCAGGGCCTGGGGGCGGACGGGGATCGCCTGCTGGCCGCAAGCCGTGACGAAAGCGTCTTCGTGCGCGCGGAGAGTGCCGCGTTCCCGCGGTGCCAGATCGATGCCGGCCCGGCGCAGTTCGTCAGTCCGGATAAGCACATCGTCCAGGGTAAGCACCAGCAATTCAAGCGACATTCTCCGTCTCCATTAGCACCGCGTTGCGACACGCGGAGGTGATTGCGTTTCCGATCCAGGCACTATAAGGTAGGCCCTTCATATTGAAAAATTGGTTTATAAAACCGACTGATAGGTTTTCTACTATGAATCGCACCACCACCTTCCGCCAGCTGAACGCCATCGATGCGATCGCCCGCCTGGGCGGTGTTTCCCGCGCGGCGGAGGAGCTGCATATCACCCAGCCAACGGTGTCGCTGCAACTGAAGCTGCTGGAGGAAGCGATCGGGGCGCCACTGGTGCAGCGCGCGGGCAGGGGCACGCAGCTCACGCCGGCGGGCGAGGTGATGGCGGGCTACGCCGGGCAGATCCTGCGGCTCTGGCGCGATGCCACCGAAGAAGTCGCGGCGCTCAAGGGCAACCTGGCGGGAACGCTCCGGGTCGGTGCCATCACGACGGCGGAGTATTTGCTGCCGTCGATGCTGGTGGCATTCACGGCGGACCGGCCGGAGGTCAAGATCAAGCTTCACGTGGGCAACCGCGAGGAGATTGTCCGGATGCTGGCCATGCATGAGATCGATCTGGCCATCATTGGCCGGCCACCCACGGATATGCGCACCCAGGCGACGTCGTTCGCCAAGCACCCCATGGCGTTTATCGCGGCGCCGGACCATCCATTGATGACGCGCCGCCATCTGACGCTGCAAGACCTGGTGGAGGCGAACCTGCTGGTGCGCGAGCGCGGCTCGGGCACGCGCAATACCGTGGAGCGGCTGTTCAGGGAGGCTGGCCTGCGGCTGCCGCTGGGTTCCGAGCTGTCCAGCAACGCGGCGATCAAGCGGATGGTGTCCGCCGGGCTGGGCGTGGCGTTTCTCTCGCTGCACGCCTGCACCCTGGAGTTCCAGGCCGGGCTGATCGGGCTGCTGCCGCTGCAGGGCAATCCCATCGAGCGCGACTGGTACGTGCTGAACTTGCCGGGCGTGCGCCTGCCGCGCGTGGCGGTGGCCTTCCGTGCCTATCTGGTGGAGCAGGGCCAGGCGGAAATCAACCGGCAGCTGGAGTCCTTCGACGTGATATTGCGCCGGCTGCATGCCCGTGCGCGGCGTTTGCGCAAGGCAAAGCCCGACGCGGCGGAGCATTCATGAAGACGAGGCCGGATCGCTGGGAGGCGTTCGTCCCCGGTTGCCCGGCCGTCCGGTTCTAGCTGAGGGCCGTATCGCCGCTGGCCTGCGCCCATTCCCGGAACCTGGCATCGCGCGCCAGCAGCCTGCGCGCGGTGTTGTAGTCCGGCGGATCCACCCGCGTGCCTCCGGCGGGTTTGCCGTCACGGGCCGCCTCGTATCTGCCGATCATGTCCTGCGCTTGCGCGACCTGCTGCGCGGAGGGCGTGAAGGCCGCGTGGATGGCGGCGACCTGATGCGGATACACCGTGCATTTCGCTTTCAGTCCGATCCGGCGTGCCCAGGCCAGGTCGGCCGCCAGCGCCGTTGCGTCCTGGTAATTGAACGGGCAGTCGACCGGCACGCAGCCCGCCGCGATGCATTCGACCAGGAAGCGCGCGCGCACAGGGTGCAGCTCGATGCCATCCGGCCCGCGCACCGCGTCCAGATCCGCGCTCAGGTCTTCGGCCGCCAGCAGGCAGGCACTGACGCGCGTACTGGCCGACAGGATGGCGGCGGTGGCGACGATGCCGCGCGCGGACTCCAGCGTCGGCACGATTTCGGTTTGCCGGGGCGCCAGGCCGAACTCGCGCTCCAGCGCGGTGATTTGCTGGTCGAGCGCCTGGATTTGCGCGGCCGTTTCGGTGTGCGGCAGGAAGATGGCCGCGGGCGCGCCCGGCATGACGCCGCGAAGATCGTCCAGTCCGTCGCCATCCAGCTTGTTGATGCGCACGGCGCCGACAATGCCGCGCGCCCGGCATTCAGCCATCAGCGTGACAATCCGCGCGCGCGCGGCGGGGCGGTCTGCGGGACTGGTGAACTCTTCCAGGTCGGCGACGATGACATCCGGGCCGCTTTCAAGCGCCGCCTGCTGGCGGACGGTGTCCAGTCCTGGCGCGAACATCCAGCTGCGCCGGAGCGCTGGCGGGCGTCTTGAGGCGTGTCGGGGCTGCGTGTTCATCGCATATCTCTCATAGGGGGCCAGTGAGGCAAGGCAATCGATCCGGCTGGCGTCCGGCGCCCTGGAACAGCACCGAGGCAACCGGCTCGCCCGCTTGCAGGCGGGCGAGGATGGCCGGCTCGGCCTCGTCGGAAGCCAGCGCCCGGGCAATGACGCCAGCCGCGGCATCCGCCGACAGGAACAGCACGCCGTTGTCGTCGGCCAGCACGATGTCCCCCGGATTGACGGTGACGCCGCCGCAGATCACCGGCTCGTTGACGGCGCTGCCGCCTTCGTCGATCCGTTTGGTGGTGAGGACGCTGGTGCCGCGTGCAAACACCGGTATCCCCATGGCKCGCAGTTCCAGGATGTCCGTGACCACGCCGTCGACGATGATCCCTTTTGCGCCCGCGCACAAGGCAGCGGTGCCGGTGACGGCGCCGACAGGCGCGTGGGCGTGGTCACCGCAGGCATCGATGACCAGCACATCGCCGGCGGTGAGGCAGGCCAGCGCGCGGTTCACCGCAATGGCGTTGGGCGTGGCCAGCCGCAGCGTGACGGCGCGGCCGGCCACCTTGACGTTGGGGACGAGCGCGCGAATGCCGTGGCTGGCGAAGCCGTCCTCGAGAAAGTGCCCGAGCGTGGGGAAACTCACGCGTTCCAGCTGGCTCAGCAGGGTGGGGTCGATGTTCGTTTGCATGATCGGTATCAGGTATGACGACGTCGTCCCGGGCCGGCAGCAGGCATCAAGGCCGCAACCCGGGACGACGATCTGGCAGTGGCGCGGTATCCGCGGCTCAGGACAGCGAAGCCGTGGCGTTGCCCGCGGCGCTTGCCGCCGGCGCATCCTTGCGCAGGGTTTCTGCCAGCAGCAACAGCGCAACGGCGGAAATCAGCGCGGACCCGATCATGTACCAGGCCACCGACGAACCGCGGCCCGTGGCGGACAGCAGCGCGGTCGTGATGATCGGCGTGGCCGCGCTGCCCAGCAGCCCGGACAGCATGTAGCTGATCGACAGGCCCGAGTAGCGCACCTTGGTGCCGAACAGCTCGGCCAGGAAGGTGGCGATGGGACCGTAGTTTGCCGCGAAGGCGCTCATCATCAGCAGGTAGCCGAGCAGGGCAAAGGCAAACACCTTGGTGTCGAGCAGCCAGAACAGCGGGAAGGCGAGCAGCGCCTCGGCAAGGATCCCGCCGATGATCACCGGCTTGCGGCCGATCTTGTCGGACAGCAGCCCGAACAGCGGCAGCAGCACCACGCACAGCGCGCAGGCGATCAGCGCGATCGACAGCATCTGGTTGCGCGAGAAGCCCAGCGTCTGGGTGCCGTAGGTCAGGCCGAACGCCACGATCAGGTTGAAGGCAGTGCCGGTCGACATCGTCGCGATGCCGCCCAGCAGGACCTGCTTCCAGGATTTGGTCAGCAC
>NZ_JBFTLX010000337.1:0-6182 GCF_056396665.1 Cupriavidus sp. 05T313
CTTGAATAGTGCGCTGGTGGACAAGCCAGCGACGATTTTCTCCATTTCGCCTGGCGTGACGCCGGTCGCATAGGCGGCACCGACCAGCGATCCCATGCTCGTACCCGTTATGCAGTCCACCGGCACGCGCAGCGATTCCAGAACCTTCAGGATGCCGATATGGGCGGCGCCGCGTGCGCCGCCGCCGGACAGCACCAGGCAGATCCGCGGTCTGCCCATGGCCTGCGGGGGGGCGCTGGCGAGAGGGGCGCCGGTGGCAGCAGCAGGCTGTGCGGCCGGCAACCCTGGCTCCGCAAGCGCTGGAAGCGCCGGGATCGCCAAAAAGGCGGCAAAGGCGGCCAGCAAGGCGCGCGGAAGACACCGAGGGCGCGCGTACCCCGGCGGGCACAAGGCAACACCACCCGAGCCGATCCAGATTTGAAGCTGTCGCCTTCCTGGTCTGGCTGCGGCTTTCATGGGCAGTTTTCAAGGCGAACGTTCTGTATAGCTTAGATGGACGAACACCGCTGCGGTAGGTATTGCACTGGTTACTTGTTGCAGGTCAATTTTTCCTCGCGGATCTGCACTACCTTGAAACAAGGAAGAAACGCCGTGCCGGTCGGTGCATCGCAGCATCATCAAGGTGGGGCGCCATTGGCGGCCCTGTGCGTACCAGCCATCACCCGCCAATGCGCAAGGCCCGATATTGAGAATGAGAACAAATTTCGTTGCGCGGCGCATGTGTAGGACCAAAGTCCGATTGCCAACGCACAAGCCGGCGGCCACATTTGACGTACATGCCCACCCGGGGTTGTCAGCGGCGGTATCAGGAGAAGAATCATGGCAAAGACGAATCAGCATGACGCCGATACCGAGCCACGGGAGGACGGAAAGTTCAGCAATAAGGAATACCTGAAGGAACTTGCCCGCCTGCATGTGGAACTCGTGAAACTGCAGGAATGGATTCTCGCGACCGGCTGCAAGCTTTGCATCATCTTTGAAGGGCGCGATGGCGCAGGTAAAGGCGGCACGATCAAGGCCATTACCGAGCGCGTGAGTCCGCGCGTGTTCCGCGTGGTTGCCTTGCCGGCGCCCACCGAGCGCGAAAAGAGCCAGATGTATGTCCAGCGCTACCTTCCGCACCTGCCCGCCGCAGGCGAGGTGGTGATTTTCGACCGCAGCTGGTACAACCGTGCCGGCGTGGAGCGGGTCATGGGCTTCTGCACCGAGGAACAGGCCGAGTCATTCCTGAGCGCCGTGCCCCTTGTGGAACAGGCCGTCGTGAGCTCGGGCGTTATCCTGCTCAAGTATTGGCTGGAGGTCAGTGAGCAAGAGCAGACCCGCCGCCTTGAGGCGCGCATTAACGATGGGCGGAAGACCTGGAAGTTGTCGGGCATGGACCTGAAGTCCTACAGCCGGTGGTATGACTACTCGCGCGCGCGCGACGACATGTTCCTTGCAACGGACACGGACTTCGCACCATGGTATGTTGCCAACTCGAACTGCAAGCGGCGCGCCCGTCTCAATATCATCAGTGACATATTGGCCAAGGTTCCCTACGAAGCCGTGCCGCGCAAGAAGGTAAAGCTGCCAGAACGGCAGAAGCCTGGTGGCTATCGGGAACCGGACTATCCCTACAAATTCGTTCCAGAGCAGTTTTGAGGGCCACGGGTTTCAATCCGTAACCTCTGTCAGTTTCGCCTAAGCGCACGCGCGGACCGCCGTGGCAACGCGGTCCCCTGGGCCAACTACAAACAAGGTCACCATGCAAGACAATCCCCTCTCTGAAATATCGCTGCCGGCCCGGGTGGCGCTGCGCGATGGGCGGCAGGTAGTGCTGCGCAAGATCCGGGAGGAGGACAAGGCCGGCTTGCTGGCGGCCTTCGACCGGCTTTCCGCGGACTCGCGTTACACGCGTTTCATGGCCTCCTTGCGGGAGTTGCCGGAGGCGATGCTTGAGTCGGCAACGCATCCGGCGCCGGAGCTGGAGTGCGCGCTGGTCGCCATCTACGGCGATGCGCAAAGCATTGTCGGCGGCGCGCGCTATGCCGCCGCGCCGGGCAGCGATGTCTGCGAGTTTGCCGTGACGATCGACGACGAATGGCACGGTCTCGGGCTGGCGCGGTGTCTCATGCAAGTATTGATCGCTGCCGCCCGCGCACGCGGATATCGCACCATGGAAGGCTACGTGCTGGCCTCGAACACCGGGATGCGCGGCCTTGCCCGCCGGCTCGGGTTTGTCGACACGRCCTGCCACGAAGATGCCACGTTGCGCGTGGTCAGTCTCGGCTTGACGGGGGCGGCGGAAGCACCGGCACCAGGGTAAGGGCGGATGATAGTCCGTCTCTCTGGTTCTGGCCGACTGGTGCCGAAGCTTCATCCCTTCCCGACCCTCATGGCGTCCGGCAACGGTTGCTCAATCTCGGTCAACCTCAGATCTCCAGCCCGTGGTGAAACGTCCTCCTCCACGTTCGCTATCCCATGACCTGCGTTTCAGCTCCCGCCGGGCCGCCCGTTTCCGCGTGTCGCTGAAACTCGTCGATCGCATCGGCCACCGAGACGCGGCGCCCGAAATAGCCGAGGCGATCCTCCAGCCCTTCAGCGCGAAGCATATCCCGCACCTTCGCATGCGCCGCCACAAGCCGCAGATCTATCCCTTCTGCCTTCAATGCCGTATGCAATGCCGCCAGCATGCGTGCGCCGGCGAGGTCGACGGCGGGCGAGGTGGACAGATCCCAGATCACCAGCCTGACCGGCGCGGCGGCCGAGCGGATTCTCTGCCAGACGGCAGCACGCACATGCTCGACGTTGAAGTAAAGCAGCGACGCCTCGACGCGGAACACCCGCACATCAGGAATGGCTTCGTTGTCGGGATTACGCTCCATATCGGAGTAAATGCGCGTGCCGGGGATGCGGCCGAGGATGGCCACATGCGGGTGCGCCGCGCGCCGTATGATCAGCAACATCGAAACGAGTACCGCCACGAGCACGCCGTTCAGGATGCCCAGCAAAAGCACGGCGGCAAACGCCACCATCGATACAATGAATTCAAGGCGGCTTACCCGCCACACGTGGCGCAGTTCGCCGATGTCGATCAAGCCCTTGACGGCAACCAGCACGATGGCTGCGAGTACCACGTTAGGCAGGTTGGCTAGCAAGCCGGTCAGGAACATCAGGCACAGTCCGATCGTGACCGAGGCGAAAACCAGCGCGAGTGGCGTCTTGGCACCAGCCTTGTCGTTCACCGATGACTGGGACAGACCGCCGGCGACAGGGTAGGCCTGGAAGAAGCCCGCGGCCAGATTCGCCGCGCCCAGGCCGAGCAGTTCCTGGCGCGGATCGATCTCGTAGCCGTGCGTCTGTGCCAGTGCCCGCGCCGCGGAAACGCTTTCCACGTAGGACAGCAACACGCAGGCGAATGCCAGCGGAACCACCCCGTCCACATCGCGTGCCCGCAGCCCGGGAAGGCGGAACTCCGGCAAACCTTGCGGCAACGCACCGACGACCTTGAAGCCGAACTGACTCAGCGACGTTGCCGACAGCACGATGATGGAAATCACCACCACGAACAGAGCGACCGGGCGGCCAGGCAGGAATTTCTCCCCCAGCAGCAGCAAGGCAAGCGCGACAAGACCGAAAGCGAACACGACCAGGTTGGTATCGGGGATCTGACCGGCGAGAATGACGACGCGCTCGAAGAAAGCCTCGCCGCCACCCTTGACCCCGAACAGCTTGGGCAATTGCGTCAAGGCGATGGTCAGGGCCGCGCCGGCTTTGAAGCCGAGCAGTATCGTTTCGCTGATGAAATTGACCAGGGAGCTCAGCCGCAGCAGCCATGCCAGCAAACACATGCCGGCCATGAGCACCGCCGTCAGCGCCGCGATGGCGGCCCAGCGGCCCGGATCGCCATTGGCCATGCCCGCCACCGTGACCCCGACGAGCATCGAGATCGCAGAGGTGGGCCCGATCGCAAGCTGGCGAGAGGAGCCGAACAGCGCGTAGAAGAGGCCGCCAACCAGATAGCAGTAAATGCCATATTGCGGAGGCAGGCCGGCGAGCGATGCGTAGGCGAGCGAAACCGGAATGCCGTAGGCAGCGAGCGTGACGCCGGCAATCGCGTCGCGCGCCAGCCACTGCGGCCGGTAGGTGGTCAGCCACTGCGCAGGAGGAAATACTGCGCGCCACCCACGCATGGAAGTCCCGCTGGTGGCTTCGCCGGCGGTGCCGGGATCGTCGGTCATGGCATCACATCCTCTTGGGGCGCGGATCTGACGGGAACCTGGATCAGGCATAACACTCAGGTAACAGACCTGCTCACGCTAGTTGCCTGTTCCCGCCGTCAAAATCGAATGCGCCATATGGAAAAGCAAGGCTTCCAAGAAACAACGCTTAGTGCACGCCGGTGTGCTGCGCCTCACGCGCTGGTGCCACAGCCGCAGTCCATACTTCCAAGATATTCGGCACAGGGTGCTTGTGCTTGATTTGGCGCAAAGTCCGGACGGGTCTGGCCTGTTCACTTCACGCGAAAACGGTGGCGCCCATTTCTTGAGCCTCTGCGCTACCGGACGCGTTTAGGACCGGCAAGCGTCACGACTTGCGGCCGGACGTCGTCCAGGGAAAAGTGCGCCCGGCACATCCCGCTGGCGCGCGGCGCCAGGGTGCCGCCATAGGTGCCTGGCCGCCGGCGCTGGCCTCTCAACAACCGCCCGTGCGCCGCGTGGCAACTGCATTCCGGTCACCGGGGCAATGAACAAGCCCGCCAATGAACGGTGCGTGACGTCATTTCGGCAACGAGCACGCATTCTTGATGCAAGTCAATGTGCTGGCGGACCGCATGTATAAAACATAGGCATATCAAGTCTGCGAAACGCGACGCCCCGATACGCCGGCGTTGCCGAATCGCACGTGCATGGCTCAGTGGGCATAGCCCGCCACTATTGAGGCCAATCCTATACGCGAAGGTACCTTCCATATCCGCCGGCGATGCCGCTCGCGGACGGTTTAACAACTGGCTGTCGAGGTCAYCACCATGGATGCTGGAAAGCAACTAGTACATGCGCACGAGATCGGTATCAAGACCGGTCTGGTACTTCAGAAACGCGTCAGGAATGCACAGGAAGCCTTTGGTCACCGGGTGCAGGAGGCCTGCGGCGATGGCAATGGCATTGGCAAAGGCATTGGCAAAGCCGAGGGCCTTGCCGACGCCGCCAGGCTGATGACAGGCGCCGATCCATTGAGTTGTTACGCTTACGCCGTGGATGCGGGGCAACGTGCCATCCTCTTCTGGGACACGCTCCGGCAGCGCGGCAATCACTTTGTCGAGAACGCGGTGCAGGGCCTGAAGCCGGTACTGCACTTCGACTACGAGTTTGTCCTCGACGGCCGCCAGTTCGAGCGGCCGGTGAACTACGCGCTGCTACGGATCACACCGCCCGAAGGCGTGCATATCGACAACAGCCGCCGTCCCTACCTGATCATCGACCCCCGCGCGGGCCATGGTCCCGGTATCGGGGGATTCAAGGACGATTCGCAGGTGGGCGTCGCATTGCGTGCAGGCCATCCTGTCTACTTCGTTATTTTCTTCCGCGATCCCGAACCGGGCCAGACCTTGCTCGATGTGTGCGAGGCCGAGCAGGTCTTCGTGAAGAAGGTCCGTGCGCTGCATGCGGACAGCCCCAAGCCGGCCATCATCGGCAATTGCCAGGGCGGCTGGGCGGCCATGATGCTGGCGGCCTCTGACCCGGACGACACCGGACCCATCGTCATCAACGGTGCGCCGATGTCGTACTGGAGCGGCGCCTGGAGCGAGGATGAGGGAGACAACCCGATGCGCTACGCGGGCGGCCTGCTCGGCGGTACCTGGCTGTCCTCGTTCACGGCGGATCTCGGCAACGGCAAGTTCGATGGCGCCCACCTGGTGCAGAACTTCGAGAACCTGAATCCCGCCAACAGCCTGTGGGACAAATACTTCAACCTGTACAACAAGGCCGACACGGAGCCGCCGCGTTTCCTGGAGTTCGAGCGCTGGTGGGGTGGCTACTACCTGATGAACCGGGAGGAGATCGAGTGGATCACCCGAAATCTGTTTGTCGGCAACAAGCTATGGTCCGGTGATGTGAAGGGCGCGGGCGGCAAGGGCTTCGACCTGCGTGATATCAGATCGCCCATCGTGCTGTTCGCCTCGATGGGCGACAACATCACAC
>NZ_JBFTLX010000338.1:0-6118 GCF_056396665.1 Cupriavidus sp. 05T313
GCCCCATCCGGCGCGCCTTCTTTGCCTACTTTCTTGGCAAGACAAGAAAGTAGGTCGCCTCCCCGCAGGGGAGGTGAAACTGCCTTTGACTTTGACTTTGACTTTGAAGACCTTGATTTGGACTTGGACGCCAAGGCCCTTGACGTCAAGCAGCCAACATTAAACCCAAAGTTAAACCCACCTACCTAACCGGCCGCCCAACCAACGGATAATTCGGATCGTTATACCCATGCGTAGAAGCATGCCCCGGCCTGACCAACCCATCCACCAACACCTCCTCCTCCCCCGAAACCCCCACCCCCACCGCCCCAAAATAATCCTCGAACTGCGCCAGCGTCCTCGGCCCCGCAATCACCGAACTGACAATAGGATTAGCCAGCACCCACGCCGTAGCGAACTGCCCCAGCTTCAGTCCGCGCGCCTCGGCGTGCGTCTTCAGTGTCTGCGCGATCACCAGCGATTCCTCGCGGAATTCAGTCTCCATCATGCGGCGATCGGCGCGGCCCGCGCGCGAATCCTGCGGCGGTTGCTGGCCCGGCAGGTACTTGCCGGTCAGCACGCCACGCGCAATCGGGCTGTAAGGCACCACGCCGAGTCCGAAATGCTGGCAGGCCGGCAGGATTTCCACCTCGGGCATGCGATTGAGCAGGTTGTAATAGGGCTGGCAGACAACCGGACGCGGCACGCCCAACTGGTCGCACAGCCGCGCGATCTCGGCGATACGCCAGCCGCGGAAGTTCGACACCGCCCAGTACCGGATCTTCCCCGCGCGAACCAGATCTCCCATCGCGCGCACGGGTTCCTCGAGGTTTTCACCCGCGTAGTCGCGATGGAGGTAGAGGATGTCGAGGTAATCGGTCCCCAGGCGGCGCAGGCTTTCCTCCGCCTCGCGCAGGATCCACACGCGCGAGTAATGCGAATGATTGGGCGCGGCCTGCATCGGGTTGC
Source organism: Cupriavidus sp. 05T313 (assembly GCF_056396665.1). Taxonomy (NCBI): domain Bacteria; kingdom Pseudomonadati; phylum Pseudomonadota; class Betaproteobacteria; order Burkholderiales; family Burkholderiaceae; genus Cupriavidus; species Cupriavidus sp. 05T313. The sequence goes on from NZ_JBFTLX010000338.1 coordinate 949, forward strand.
CGAGCTTGCTGGCCAGGATCCAGTCATGGCGGTCGGCGGCCAGCAGCTTGCCCACCATGCGCTCGGAGCCCCCCTTGCTGTAGACATCCGCGGTGTCGATGAAGTTGACGCCGTGCGCGCGGGCGCTGTCCACGATGCGGCCAGCCTCGGCTTCGTCGGTCTGGTCGGCGAACATCATGGTGCCCAGGCACAGCGCCGATACCTTCAGGTTGCTGGCGCCCAGGCGCCGGTATTCCATCTTGAACTCTGACATTGCATTCTTCCTTGATGCGGCGAGGGGAGGCCGGGTGCGAAAGCCTGAGAGCTTACCCCTTGCGAAGAAATCCTGCCTGCCGCACCAGCAGGCAATGCCCTCGGGCCGTGCCTATGCCAGAATGCTAGCCATCGTGATCCGGCGCCGCCGGGCGAAATCTAAATCCGACGACCATGCTCAGCCCATCCCTAATCGCGGCGATCGTGCTGGTGTTTCATATCCTCGGCGTCATCGCCGCCCTGCATGCGGTGATGACGGTGCGCACCGCCCCCGGCGCCATTGCGTGGGCGGGCTCGCTGGTGATGATGCCGTACTTCACCCTGATTCCGTACCTGATCCTGGGCAGCAGCAACTTTGCCGGCTACGTCAATGCGCGCCGCTTCAACAACGACCGGCTGCGCGAGGTGACGCACGACATGGATGCCGGCGAGCGCGAGGCGCGCGATGCCTGCGTGGTGCATTCGCCGTCCCAGGCTTGCCTGCGCGCCTTGCCCCGGCTGACCGGCATGCCATGCCTGGCCAACAACGCCGTGCGGCTGCTGGTCAACGGCGAGGCAACCTTCGCCGCGATCTTCGCTGCCATTGCCGCCGCGAAGAAGGTAGTCATCGTGCAGTTTTTTATCGTCCATGACGATGACCTGGGCCAGGCGTTGCAGCGCTTGCTGTGCGAGCGGGCCGCCGCGGGTGTCAAGGTGTATTTCCTTTACGACAGCATCGGCTCGCATGCGCTGCCGGGCAGCTATGTCAAGCGCCTGCTGGCGGCGGGGGTCGAGGCGCGCGCCTTTGCCACGCGCAAGGGCTTCGTCAATCGTTTCCAGCTGAACTTCCGCAACCATCGCAAAGTCGTGGTGGTGGACGGCGAATGCGCGTTTACCGGCGGGCATAACGTCGGCGACGAGTACATGGGCCTGCAACCGCCGCTGGCGCCGTGGCGCGATACCCATATCGAGATCCGCGGCAGCGCCGTGCTCGATATCCAGATGGTGTTTGCCGAGGACTGGTACTGGGCCGCGCGCGAAGTTCCGGTGCTGCTGCCGCCGCCGGCCGCCGCCGCCGGCGCCATGACCTGCCAGGTGGTTCCGTCAGGCCCGGCCGACGCGCAGGAAACTTGCTCCCTGTTCTTCGTCGAGGCGATCCAGGCGGCGCGCTGGCGGGTGTGGATCACCAGCCCGTACTTCGTGCCGGACGAGGCGGTATTCGCCGTACTGCGGCTGGCGGTGCTGCGCGGGGTGGATGTCCGCATCCTGTTGCCGGCGCGGCGCGACCATCTGGTGGTCTTCGCCGCCTCGACGCTGTACGCCTACCAGGCCATCTGCGCCGGCGTCAAGATCTATCGCTACCAGCCGGGTTTCCTGCACCAGAAGGTCATCCTGATCGACGACGAGGCCGCGGCGGTGGGCAGCGCCAATCTCGACAATCGCTCGTTCCGGCTGAATTTCGAGTTGATGGTGATGACCGCAGACCGCGGTTTCGCCGCCAGCGTGGCGCAAATGCTGGAACAGGATTTCGCGCTGGCGCGGCGGATCGACCGCAACGAGTACATCGGCGGGCCCAGGCTGCGCAGGGTGGCGATGCATGTGGCATCCCTGTTCGCGCCGATTCTCTAGTGTCCGGCGGCTATACCTCGGCCTGTGCGGCCTGTTTCGAGGTGCCAGTCTGCCAGTCTCGCCGCATGATGATGTACGTGAATGAGGTCGACCAGCCGATCAGGATCAGGCCCACCAGCGGCTCGATACTGGCGATCAGGCGCGTGGCCCCGACCGGCGAGATGTCTCCGAGGCTCTGCGTGGTGAAGGTTTCCAGCGAGAAATAAAAGTACACGATGGGCGCGATCGGGCCCGGGCCGGACAGCCCGCCCAGTCCGAGCGCAGAGCCCGACAACCAGTACCCTACCGCGAACACCAGGGCCTCCAGGATATGGGCAACGATGATGCATACGATCAGCACGCCCACATTGACGCGCCCGGTCCAGCGGCGGGGATTCATCCCCGACAACAAGCGCAGGGCCTCGTAATGCATGGCGACGACGGTCACTGTCAGGACGCTGGCGCAAGCCAGGGCCAGCAGGTCGTCGGTGGTGATTCCCATAGGCTTCCCTCGTCAGGCCGGGAACGTTGCCGTCGGTCGCGGCACGCTCACAAACTGTTTGGAATGTAATGGGGGATCACAAGGAAAGCCAGCCCGCGGACGATGCGCGGCCAAACGGAAAGCGGCGGCGCGACCAGGCCACCATGGGACCGGGCAAGGGAAATTTTTGCCACGGTTCCTCGGCTGCAGCCCGGTAGATCCGGTGAAAAGTACCGTATTCGGCATCATAGAGACGAGAGTGCGAACTGCCGTGCACCTGGAACCTTGCCCTCCAGGATGAAGTGGACGTCCCAGACATCGAAAGCCTGGCCCGGCACGCCGGACGGCGCACCAGCAGAATCAAAGCAGCCTGGGCAGGCCGGCTCAATCAAACTCTACGTAGATCTCGCCGCGCGGGCCGTCGTAACCCAGGCGTGGCAACTTGCCGTGCTCGCGGCTGGAGCGGGCGAGAGCGCGGAGCTCGGCCTTGCGGGTGGGCTCGCGCAGCATGCGGCGGGCACCGGTGCTGATTTCGGCGGGGCCGCACTCCGGGTTATGGCACTCGAACCGCACCCACTGCCCGTAGCTGCCGCGACGGGGCTGGGCTTTGGCCTCAGTGCCGCAAAGAGGACAGGTTTCTTGTTTTTCCTTCATAGGCTGATTCTATCGTCGAGACCATGCCGGACATTGCGAACAAGTGTGCGCAGTCCAGTGCCGCGCGGCTGCCCCTCTTCCGGGGGGATCGCCAGACGCGAGGTGAGTGCTTCTCACGGTGCAGACAACAGCCGTGCCACAGGCAGGCAGGCGAATCAACCCGCGCGGTACGCGTCGAGCCGGTTGTACAGCGTCTTGAGACTGATGCCCAGCGATTGGGCTGCCTGCCGCTTGTCGCCGTCGAAGCGCGCCAGCGTGGCGAGGATGATTTCGCGCTGGGCGTCGGCCAGCGACGTCCCGATGCGCACGTTGACGAAACCGTTCAGCGTCGCGGGGCGGGGCGGCTGGGTAGAGAGATTGGGGTTGGCGATATCGACGACACGGTCGGCCAGGATAAAGGCACGGTAGATGGTGTTCTTCAGTTCGCGCACGTTGCCGGGCCAGCCGTAATGCCGCAGGCGTTCCAGGGCGGTGGAAGAGAAGGTCTTTTCCGTCCCCTCCATGGCATTGAATTCCGCAAGGAAGTGCCTGGCCAGTTGCGCGATGTCCTCGCCGCGCTCGCGCAGCGGCGGAATGTGCAAGGGAAACACGGCGAGCCGGTAAAGCAGGTCTTCGCGCAACTGGCCGGCGCGCACGGCTTCGACCGGGTCGCGGTTGGTGGCGGCGAGAATCCTCACGTCGCACACGATCTGCGCGTCGCCGCCCACGCGGTGGAAGGTGCGCGTCTCCAGCACCCGCAGCAGCTTGATCTGCATGTCGGGCGCCATCTCCGTGACTTCGTCGAGGAACAGCGTGCCGCCGCGGGCCTGCTCGAAGTACCCGGCCTTTTGCTGGATGGCGCCGGTAAAACCGCCTTTCTCGTGGCCGAACAATTCCGACTCGATCAGCGTGGCGGGAATCGCGCCGCAATTGACCGCGACGAACGGCCCGGCCCGGCGGGCGCCGCGCTCGTGCACGGCACGCGCCACCAGTTCCTTGCCGGTGCCGCTCTCGCCAACCGCCAGCATCGTGACCTCGGTAGCGGCCACGCGGTCGATCTGCGCCAGGAGTTGCCGCATCACGGGCGAAGAACTCTGCCACAGCAACGCCGTGGGCCCGCCCGGGATAGCGCCACGGCGCGGCGCACCGCTGGCCGGCGCGGCAGGACGAGGGGAAGGGGCAGGGGGGTCGCAGCTTGTCATCGGCAACCAAGGGAGGGTTCAGGCTAATCCTATCGCCTGCGTTGACCTGAAGCCACTGTTTTGATCGGCTGGCACGCTTTCGTGCATTTGGTCCGATCCGCGCGTGAAGTTGTCAGACAGACACGGGTACCGCTGCCGGTGAAGCCTGCCTAGAATAAGACGTATCCCCGGATTCACCCTTGGCCCCGAGACGCATGCTAGCCGTATGTTCAGACATAGGGCCCGCGTTGTGTTTGCCGTCGCCCGCATGGAACATGCCGGAACGACGCACCCGGATTGCGCGCGGTCCCCGCGGCGCACCGGTGGCGTTGTACGCTGCCGATACGGAATATATGCCTCACATTCTGATCGTCGATGACGATGAAAATACCTGTGCTGCACTGTCGGAGATCGTGGCGACTGAAGGCTTTACATCGGCCACTGCCGGCGATCTGCGCGAGGCCTGCCTGCAAATCGGCTGGCAGATGCCCGATGCCGTGCTGGCCGACCTGAAGCTGCCCGACGGCAACGGCATGGACCTGTTCAACGAGGTCGGCACCGCAGGCGTCGAAATGATCCTCATGACAGGCTACGCCAGCGTGGAATCCGCTGTCGACGCCTTGCGCCGGGGTGCAACCGACTACCTGGTCAAGCCGATCAACGTGACACGGCTGCGCACCATCCTGAAACGCATCGCCACCACGGGCGACCTCAAGGCAGAGATCCACTCGCTGCGCGGCGAGTTGCGCCGCTACGGCCGTTTCGGCCGGCTGCTCGGCAGCTCGGAGGCCATGCAGGTGGTCTATGACCAGCTTGGCAAGGTTGCACCTACCGAGGCCACCGTGCTGCTGGTGGGAGAGAGCGGCACCGGCAAGGAACTCGCCGCGCAGACGCTCCACGAGCTATCGGCCCGCCGGCGTCAGCCTTTCCTGGCGGTCAACTGCGGCGCCATTTCTCCCGCGCTGATCGAATCCGAGATGTTCGGCCACGAGCGCGGCAGCTTCACTGGCGCCGAGCGCCAGCACAAGGGCTACTT
>NZ_JBFTLX010000339.1:0-6092 GCF_056396665.1 Cupriavidus sp. 05T313
TCAACCTGCTCAAGATCACGGGCGGACAGGGTGTCACCATTGGTCCGATCCTGCTGGGCGCGGCCAAGCCGGTGCACATCCTCAACCCGCAAGCCACCACGCGCCGCATCGTCAATATGACGGCGGTAGCGGTGGCGGAAGCCAACGCGCTGCGTTAGTAACGGTCCTCAACAGCAGCAGTGGGTGGCAAGTCAGCATGGCCGTCCTTCCACGAAGGGGGATGTGTTAAGTAAACCATGCACGTATTGCAGCATGCCGCGGGAGTGGCCAAAAGCGGGGGGCAAGTCCGTCAGAAAAAGGGAGGATTGTCTACTGACACTATCGGAGCATCCGCTGGCGCGGCTGTGCAATCGGTGCTGTGGGTTCCGGCGCAAGCGGCGGCGAAACCCGTGCTTTCTCGTGGAGAACTTCGTCCTGTCCATCCGCTGTGCCAGCAGAACAGAACCGCGATGGCGGGTCGCCGGCGCAGCGGACGCATTCACACGAGTGTATATTTCCCGGGATTGCCGGCACCGGGGGCCCACGAAACCGCACGCTGCTTCGCATGGGATTGCTCCCGGTGGCAGGCTTCCAGCCGTTGCGGTGGCGTTCCTGGCTGGCCAAGCACAGCAATTTTACCCCTGGCAGCGTAACCAATACGGCCATTGCCAACTTCGGCTGCTGATTCTGCTTTTCTGCGACACAACCCTATCGGGTGCTCATGTATGCATTGAATAAAGCTTCAACTCGGATTGGGGTGTCAACGTTCAGGTGTCATATGTCAGCCGGACCCATACCACGATCTCCCCAGGAGACACCGATGCATCGGGCTCGTCTGGCAACGGGCTGGGCGATGTGCGCGTGGTCGGTCGCTACCAGGGGCTTCTGGAGAGAAAGAACTTTGGCTCGCAGTTCGGCGTCAAGCAACCGGCTGGTTCCACCAGAATTTTGATTCGGGGCCTTCAGCCGGAACCCCACTCGAGGGAGCACTTGCAAGAGGTAGAGCAGCAGTTTCTCCAGGGCGACTTTTCGGATCCTACCCACATTCACGGCAAAGACATGCCCGGTGCATCCGAACTTCGTGCGGCCAAAGCAAGTCAAATCGCCATTGGGTATCGAGATGTTGAAAGGGGGGCGAGCTAGTCTATTGAACATCGGCCCCCAAGTTGGCCGCTGCCCTGGACAAATGGTTTGACGCCCATTTCTCCGACCATGGCCCGGATGCCATTGAAGGTCATCAGCATCATCACGGCGACATGCCCTAAGAGGCAACCATACTCGACGGTACCCTGAGCCTTTCAGGCCGCCGGTGTCGGCCTACCGCTGAGGTAGTTGATAGACACGGCAAATATTTCGATAGCCGAACTGGTGGCATGCATGTTGGCAGGCGGCTCCGTCGGCTCGTGCCGTCAGCGGAACGCGCACAACGGCAACTTTCATCGAGATGACTTCCAATGAAGAAGCTGCTTAGCCCCCACGAGATTGCAGTGCTTTTGGTGCTGTTCAGCGCGCCTGGCCAAGTCCCACTCGCCGACCCTGACGCAATCATTCTCCAACAAGAGTTGTTGGCGGAAGTCGTCGAAACGTCTTCCGCCGGTACCGAGTACCGACTGACCCCCGAAGGTAAGGCACTACTCCAGCGCCTGGGAATAAGGCACGCCGCCACTCCCGCCGCACCGGAAGCTGGATTGTCGCGCAGGACATCCAGTTCGGCGACGTGCTGATCGACAGCTTGCCACAGTAGATAAGGCTAGCCGCGCAGGGTGACGAACACCTCGTCGAGATGCCACGCGCTGCCGGAATTGGAGCGAGCCGCCTTGGCGCGATGTGCGAAGCCCGCGCCGAACTTGTCGCACCAGCGGCGGACCGTCTCGTAGCTGACGATCACGCCGCGCTCGAACAGCAACTCTTCGATGATTTGGTGACTTTGATATGGCATTTTCCAAACCACAGTCCTCACCGAAGACGCCTGATGCAATCTCGGCAGCGCGGATGTCTTCGATCTGCCGCTAGACTGCAACCCCCGCCCCAAGGTCGGGCGGGGTATGCGGCACTGCTTTGTCTGTCGTTGTCATGGTGTTGTCAACCCCACAGGTTCTAATCATTGCGATGTCACGCATTGCCGGGCGCCAGCCGTGATAGAAAGATGAAGTACATCGCTCGCGTAAACGATCACTCGATATTTCCCATATAAATCATCTAGACGTCGAGATTAATAGATGCGCCATGACCATTCTCTGGATGAGCATGAACACCGGTGAGCGCCACTCTAGCCTTCACTGCTTCCGCTTTGCGGCGAGAGCGGATGGCGGTCTTCACGCACGTGCAGTGCTCCCAGAAGTCGCGACGCGCAGCCTCGAATTACAACCACTACGCTGCGTATTAAAGCAACACTACACAGAGGCAGACACACATACGGAGCGCGTCGATGCTGATCAGGAACGCTCGCGTCGTCACGCGAGATGAAGAACTTACAGGCTCCTTGCGTATCGAAGACGGCCTCATCCGCGATCTGGAGCGCGGCATCACGTCCGCTCGCGAGGCCGCTGACTGGGACGGCGACTATCTGTTGCCTGGCCTGATCAAACTGCACACGGACAATCTCGAGAAACATCTCGTGCCGCGTCCCGGCGTGCGGTGGAACATCGGACGCGGCGTTCGTGATTCGCGATGCGCAGGTGGACCGCGCCCAGCATCACGACCGTCTTCACCAGATGGTGTCGTTCCTGTTGATCGCCACCTTCGTACCGGTCGCTTGCACCGAACGCGTTTCCGCCTATCTGCGCAGCCTCGTTATGTGAGTGCGGGGCAAGCGCAGTCGCTGTCACCTCAACATTGAATTGCGAGATTTTATGCTGATTAATCATGGCGTCTCTGCGGATCCGTGGACGCTCGGCCGTGTCTTGTCAGAATAGCCGGAGATCCATTCGACGGCAGTGGTTCGCGCTAGCGACTTTGGCCGCTACACCTATCTCGGCCCACGCAGTCATGTTGCCGAATCAGTAATCGGCGACTACGGCTATGCGATGGGCGACAATCAGATCGCCCACGCACTCATCGGCAAGTTCGCCAACATCGCCACCGGCGTGCGCATCAACCCGCCCAACCACCCGTCGTGGCGGGCGACCCACCACCACTTTACCTATCGCTCACGCTCGTATGGGCTCTCGCTCGACGACGACGCCGGCATCTTCCAATGGCGCGCGCAGGACAGGGTCGAGATCGGTCACGATGTGTGGCTCGGCCATGACGCCATCATCATGCCCGGTGTCACTATCGGCACGGGGGCAGCCGTCGGTTCAGGAGCGGTCGTGACCAAAGATGTGCCGCCATTCGCTATCGTCGTCGGAGTGCCGGCGCGCGTGCTGCGCTTTCGCGTCGACACGCACACTTCAGAACGGCTGCAGCAGATCGCCTGGTGGCACTGGAACCCCGAGCAAATCGATGCGGCCTTGGCCGATTTCCGCGAGCTCACTGCGGTCGAGTTCGCCGAGAAGTACGGCGGCCAACTTCGCGCGGAAAGTGGGGAAAATGCCTGAGTGGCGATTTTGCCTAGCTAGCAGGGTGCTGAAGTACTCGCTGCGCACGGGCAGAGCTYCCCGCTGCGCAGCTCGTATGCCCAGCATTTTTCACAATCCGGAAGCCAGCCGCCATTTCATCGGTTTTCCAGCGGTTTGGCGCCCGTTTTCGGCTCACTCGCCAAGCATTACTCCCACTGCGGACGGATTTTCATTGGCCTGTATCGCTATACGCGCAAGCCCATGTACGTCTCCCTCAAGCTCATACTTCTGGGTTGAGCGATGTCGTTCGGCTTCCCGGGCTTGCACAACTACGCCATCATCGTCGGAGTCGCTTTCCACTTGCGCGTAGTCTTTGGGGAGGAGCCTTGGCTTGCACACACGCATGGTGCCAAGTGGTACGAGTACGCCCGCCAAGTGCCACGCTGGCTCCTTTGAGCGCCTTGGAGGCACGTCATATGGCAAGCGATGGTCGCAGCGAGAAGGCGGACACGGGCATGGTGCCGCAAGTCGCAAACCGCGGGATCATGCGTCGCGCCAGATCCCGCTAGATACCGCTGAACCAGTTGTAGCCCTGGTCTTCCCAGTAGCCGCCCGGGTTCTCGTTGGTGACGAACAGGGCGGCGATGTGCTTGGGATTCTTGAAGCCCAGCTTGGTCGGCACGCGCAGCTTGAGCGGATAGCCGTACTTGGCGGGCAAGGGCGCGCTTCCGAAGTCCAGCGCCAGGAGGGTCTGCGGATGCAGCGCCGTCTCCATGTCGAGGCTGGAGTAGTAGCGGTCCGCGCATTTGAAGCCGACATAGCGCGCCGTTGTGTCCGCGCCGATGCGCTGCAGGAATGTGCGCAGCGGCACACCGCGCCATTCACCGATGGCGCTCCAGCCTTCGATGCAGATATGGCGCGTGATATGGCCCGCCTGCGGCAGCGCGCGCAGCCGCGCGAGGTTCCAGGGCCGCTTGTCGGTAACCAGGCCGGAGACTTCCAACTGGTAGTCATTGCCGTCCACCTCGGGTACGTCGAACTCCTGGTAGAAGGCGTTGAAGGGAAACGGCTGGGTGATCTGGCCGCGTGCATARCTGGGCGCCAGCCGGTTGCGGTTGAACAGCCAGGCCTGCACGCGGTCGTTCCAGCGCGACATGGACCACAGCACCTTGTCAACGGTGTCGCCGTCCTGCAGCGTGCAACCGGCCAGCATCGACAGCGCGCCCAGCGACAGCGAGGAGCGCAGGAAATTGCGCCGCTCCAGGCGCGCGAGTTGCGGCCGGAAGTCGGCCACGCTGAGGCGCTGGTGCGGGGGCTGGATGATGCTGGCGGTTTCACGGCCGGCTTCGCGGGCCGGGTCATCGTGGCGCGCGCCTGGCGCCTCGCGGGTCGCATCGGTCATGCTTTGGCCTCTCCACGATGGCCGCGCGGGGCGCGGCCGGTGAACATCGGCAGAAGGGTGGATGGCACCACGATCACCAGGGCCAGGTGCACGGCGACGAAGCCGACGATGCCCGCCATGGCGAAGAAGTGCACGCGGCGCGCGGTATCGAAACCGCCGAACAGATCCGCCAGCCAGTACAGTTGCACCGGCTTCCAGATCGCCAGCCCGGACGCCACCACCGCCACGCCCAGTAGCAGCACCGCCGCATACATCATCCGCTGCACCGCGTTGTAGGCGCCGGGGCGGTGCGGCAGCCTCAGGCGCAGCGCCAGGCCCGCGTCGCGCAGCACGGCGCCGGGGCCCAGCGGCAGGAAATGGCGGCGGAAGTGGCCTGTGACCATGCCGTAGCCCAGGTACAGCAGTCCGTTGGCGCACAGCAGCCACATCGCGGCGAAGTGCCAGGCGATCGAGCCACCCAGCCAGCCCCCCACCGTGGCCCACGCCGGGAAGCGGAAGCCGAACAGYGGCGAGGCGTTGTAGATGGCCCAGCCGCTCATCACCATGCAGGTCATGGCAAAGGCATTGATCCAGTGCGTGGCGCGTACCGCCAGTGGATGGACAACGGCGCGGCGCTTGCACGCGGGGGAGGCTGGCTTGCGCATGGCGGGACTGCCTTACATGGGTGGCACGACACCGTTCTTGCCGGCGGAGATGAAGCGCGCGCTCAGCGCGCCGTCGGCCGTCTTGCTGGCGAACAGCACCACGTGGGTGCCTGGCACCAGCAGCGAGCGGTCGCCAGGTTCGAGGTTGACAATGGGCACGTCGGCCGGGATCACGATGCGCTTCTCGCCTTCGAGATACTTCACGGTGATGGTGCGGCCGTTGCTCACCACCACGCTGCCGACGGTGCCGTTGGTCATGCTGCTGTTCTTGCCCAGGTCCCACGCGCGGTGGCCCTCGCCGGTGCCGCGCATACTGGGCGGGAATACATGCACCTCGAGCGCCTTGAGCGAGCCGTCGGCCTGCGGCACCGCCGCCGTGCCGATGTAGCTGCCGGACTGGATCTCGTCCACCTTGGCCAGCGTCACGGCGCGCACGGCGGTGTCCTTGGCGAGGGCCACGTCCAGGTCCTGCCCCGCGCGCGTGCGTACCTTCAGCGTGTCGCCGGAGAGGGCGGTGATGGTGCCGCGCACGCCGGTCGGGGCGGTGGCGGGCGCGTTGGCCGGGGC
>NZ_JBFTLX010000340.1:0-6062 GCF_056396665.1 Cupriavidus sp. 05T313
TTCATCGTGCGACGATTCTCGGACTTCGCCTCATTCCATCTCACGCTACGCCGGAGTTGCTCTGCGCCTCCGGCAACCCGCGACGATTGCCGACGTCTCACCTCGAATAGCTCGCGACGCCGCTCCTCAAATAGCCCGGGACGTAACAGCTGACCTCGCGGGAAAGCGCGTGAGCGCGAATAAGGGGTCGACGTCGGAGATGGCCGTCAAGAAGACAGTCCCGACGGCAACAACCGTAACCTATCAGGACGCGCCCGCTGCCTTCTTGGCACTGCAGCAGGGCCGAGTGGACGGTTTGGCACTTGGCGAGATGATGTTGGTCAAATTGAAGATGCAGGCAGAGGCGACGACGCCCATCGAAATCCTCGAACCGCCGGTCATGCACGAATACTGGGGGCTTGGGATGCGCAAAGGGGAAGCCGGCTTCGCGAGTCACGTGAACGGAGTGCTGCAGTCGATGGAAAAATCGGGAGAGGCGACACGCATCTTCGACAAGTGGCTGGGCAGTGGCACGCAGTACAAGATGCGCCGCGACTTCAAAGTTGAGCCAATCAAAGGCTAACGACTTGTGGGCCGGCGTACGCCGGCCCTTCCCGAACACCCACTTGGCGCATTACCTATGAAGTTGGATTTCTCAATACTTTTGCAGGCCGAGTATCCACGCCTGATAGCAAGCGGAGTCGTGACGTGGCTAGAGCTAGCCACGCTATCCTGGTTGCTTGCGATTGTGCTCGGAACCGTCCTAGCGGTTGTCCGGTTGAGCAACAATCGCTGGGGGCAAGCGGCGGTGGCTGCCTATGTTGAGTATCACCAAAGCGTGCCCATCCTGGTGCAGGTGTTCCTCTGGTACTTTGGGCTTCCGACATTGCTTCCGGAGTCGGTCCAGATGTGGTTCAACACGAACAACAGTGAATTCGTCTTCGCCTTCATAGCCATCGGTCTCTGCATGGCAGCATATATGTCGGAGGACCTTCGGGGTGGAATTCGCTCGATATCCAAGGCACAGCTAGAGGCATCCCGCGCCCTGGGTATGACCTATCTCCAGGCTTGCCGGAAGGTCATACTGCCGCAGGCGGCACGAATCGCTTTGCCCCCGATGATTAGCCACACCGTCCTGCTCGTCAAGAACACCAGCCTTGCCATGACGATTGGGGTGGTAGAACTGACTTATGTGACGAGAGAGATTGAGAGCGCAACTTTTCGCACGGTCGAGGTCTATCTGTTCACGACCATCGCATACCTCGGTGTCTCTCTGCTAATCATGGCTGGCGGCTCTGCCCTTGAGCGCCACTATCGACTGAAGACGAGGTAAGCCGTGGACTCCATTATTTCAATTCTTTGCGAGAACGGCGAGATTCTGCTAATGGGGCAGTATTCTAACGGCCCCCTTGGGGGACTGGCTATTACGCTGCTACTTTCCCTGCTCGGTCTTCTGCTGGCGTTTCCGCTCGGGATTCTCGTTGCGCTCGCCCGTGTGTCACCCATAAGTTGGTTGAACAAACCTGCCGTCTGTCTTGTGTATCTCGTCCGTGGCGTTCCACTGCTCATGTTCATCTTCTGGGTGTATTTCTTTGTACCCATCTTGATTGGGCGGACAGTGAGCGGATTCACGACGATGCTGGTGACACTCGTCATCTATGAGGGCGCCTATATCTCAGAAATCATTCGCGCGGGCATAGAGGGTTTGCCGAAGGGACAGACGGAAGCAGCTCGTGCAGTCGGCCTCTCCTATATGCAGACAATGAGAAAGGTGGTCCTTCCCCAGGCACTGTACAACATGATTCCTTCGATGATTAGCCAGTTTGTCTCCATCATCAAGGACACGTCACTTGCTTATGTCATTAGCGTCAATGAACTGACTTTTGCTGCAAACCAGGTGAACAGCATACTTCTCACCAAGCCGTTTGAGGTGTTCCTCATCCTTGCTGCGGTCTATTTCTTGCTCGGCTTCGCTCTGACATCTTTGGCGCGCTATGTAGAGCGCCGCATCACCAACAAGCGTACGGGCGTCCGTCGTGACGCTGCCTCCGTATCAGTGGTGTCGCCGGCAGTCGTCGTTGACTAATTTAACGGTCATTGGAGGTATTTTCAATGCAAAACAGTGCAGCATCTCAGATTCCAATGATTAATTTCAAACGCGTTAACAAATGGTACGGAAGCTATCACGCCCTCAACGACATAACTGCCGAGGTTGCACGGGGGGAGGTGATTGTTGTATGTGGCCCGTCCGGTTCGGGGAAGTCGACGCTGATTCGAACAGTAAACCGCCTGGAGGACATTCAGAAGGGGACGATTGAGTTTGGTGGACAGGACGTAAATTCGCCGGCACTCGACATCAACAAGTTCCGCAGTCACGTTGGTTTTGTCTTTCAAAGCTTCAATCTGTTTCCCCACTTGTCCGTGGCGGAAAATATTATGCTTGCCCCGATGTCTGTTCAAAAGAAGAAGAAATCGGATGCTCGGCAACGAGCCGCGCAATTGCTGGAACGCGTCGGCTTGGCGAGTAAGGCGGACTCTTATCCCGGGCAGCTTTCTGGGGGGCAGCAACAGCGTGTTGCCATTGCGCGCGCACTTGCTATGGACCCGCCAGCCATGCTGTTTGACGAGCCAACAAGCGCACTGGACCCGGAAATGGTGGGCGAGGTACTGCAGGTGATGAAGAGCCTTGCACGGGACGGGATGACAATGATGTGCGTCACGCACGAAATGAACTTCGCACGCGAGGTCGCTGACCGTGTTTGGTTCATGGACAACGGTTGCCTAGTCGAGAGCGGTAACCCAGACACCTTCTTTTCCAACCCGCAGAGTGACCGTGCCAAGAAGTTTTTGAGCGACCTGCGGACCCATTGATTTACCTTATCGGCTTGGCGCTTTAAGCGCATCTCGCTGAACAATCTGAGCGCATGTAGGATGAAACAATTCGATATCGCGGCCATACGGGCTGCCGCAGAACGTTTGTCTGGGTACATTATTCGGACCCCCATCATCGAATCGCCCATGCTGGATGAAGCGTGCGGCTGCAACGTATACGTGAAGGCCGAGCCGCTGCAGCGTACAGGTTCCTTCAAGATAAGGGGAGCGTTGAACAAGATGCTCTCTCTGAATGCGGAGGAACTTAGCAGAGGCGTAATTACATTTTCTGCTGGCAACCACGGTCAGGGAGTTGCCGCGGGTGCCAAGTTTATAGGATGCCCCGCCGTCATTGTTTTGCCGAAGACCGCGGCTGAAATCAAGATTGAGAGCTGCCGCTGGTGGGGAGCGGAGATTGTTTTGTATGACCAGCAGACGGAGGACCGCGAAATCGTAACACGTCACATCATGAAGGAGCGAGGACTGACCTTTATTTCGCCGTTCGATGACTATGACGTCATGGCAGGGCAAGGTACCGCCGGATTAGAGATTTGCGAGCAGTTGGAGGCGCGCGGGGTAGTGCCGGATGCCATCCTGGTCAACTGCAGTGGCGGCGGCCTTTCGTCGGGGGTAATCACGGCGGTGAAGGCAGTGTGGCCGAATGTTCGGGCGTACATTGTGGAGCCGGCCGGATATGAGAAGATGGCGCTGTCATTGGTGAGTGGTGTTCCCGAGAAGAACAGCTCAGTTCCAAAAACTGTGATGGATGCCATAGCCGGTCCCGTTGCGGGCACCAAGCCTCTCAGCGTACTCTTGCGTCACGATGTGAAGGCGCTGAGCGTGAACGACGATGAGGCGTTGTGCGCAGTAGCGACAGCATTCCGCCTGCTGAAGCTCGTCGTCGAGCCTGGTGGCGCAGCTTCGCTGGGGGCGCTGTTGGCGAGGAAGGCCGACCTGGTTGGGAAGAACGTTGTGGTTATCTGCTCTGGCGGAAATGTGGATGCTGGCGTGTACACGCGGGCAATAGTTGGGAGTACAGGGGGAAACAACTCATGAGTCCTGAAGAAAGACTCTTGGAACTTGGACTGGAACTCCCGGCGGCCTTACCCCCCAATGGCACATACGTGCCCTATCGGGTGGTCGGGAGCATGCTTTACCTGTCGGGCCATGGGCCTCGTCTACCCAACAATACCTATCGACTAGGCCGGCTGGATTCGCTGGAACAAGCGTCGGCGGCGTATGAGGATGCACGGCTTACGGCGTTGAACATGCTTGCGAGCATCAAGCTAGCTCTCGGGGACCTGAGTCGTGTGGAGGCAATAGTCAAGCTGTTGGGTATGGTGCATGCTACTCCGAGTTTCAAGAATCATTCCCGGGTCATCGATGGCTGCTCAGACCTTCTGGTGAGTATCTTTGGGGAGAAGGGGTTGCACGCCCGCTCGGCGGTTGGTATGAGCTCCCTTCCCCATGGAATGACGGTTGAAATCGAGGCAATCATCCAGATTCGTGAGTGAGCATGTTCCGTTCGTCTTGCGTCCCACGGAGTGGGGCAGGACTCCGGCAATGAGGTGCCGTCAGTCCTGCCCGATAAAAGCTTCTAAACCCTGAATGCTTCAAGGGCCATCAAAACACCATCCATGAACGCGGTGTTGTCGCGATGGATGTTTGCTGGTTGGGCGTGAGCGGAAGAGGGTGTATYGCCTTGGCGTGTTGTCATCAGGCGAGACCAGCCCCTCAGGCTACGCTTCCGCTCGGACTGCCCCCTGCGGCCTCCGCGACTTTGATAAGCTCGTCAATGAGGGCCTTCGCGCAGCTAGGAAGTCCATCCAATTCCCGAGCAATCACTACGCGCTCGCGTATAGCCCAAGGCTCGTCGAGTTCCAGGATTTCCAACTTCATCGTACGGCGATGGCGAAGGGTCGCCGATAGAGGAAGGATACCAATGCCAACCCCGGCTTCTATCATCCGGCACATGGCCTCAAAACTACGAACCTGAATTCGAATTTGCAGCTTACGCCGCTCGTCTCGGACGAGGTCGGTAAGGAAGGCGTGAAGTGTACTTCCTTCATGCATACTTACATGCTCATACTCAAGTGTATCAACAAGCGAAACGTTCGACCTTTCAATCAGGGGATGCCGAGCAGGAGTCACCAACACCAGCTTGTCCGTACTGAAATGGACGACCTCAAGACCCTCCGAGTTTAGCGGACCAGAGATGATTCCCAAATCGGCGCTAGCGTCCAACACCCCTCGAATAATGTCTCGCGTCTGGCGCTCTTGGAGGTCCACAGTGACCGCCGGCCGCTCTGCCATAAAGTGGGCGAGCACCTCGGGCATGAATTCCGTGACTGCGGTCGTATTTGCGAAGATGCGTATATGGCCAACTGAATCCTTGGAGAATTCCTCAAAGTCGCTGCGTACGTGTTCGAACTGGCGCTCGATGACCCGCGCATGCCGAAGAAGTCGCTCACCTGCGGGAGTCAGGGCCAGCCCTTTGCTTTCGCGATAGAAGAGCCGGGTTCCTAACTGGTCTTCCAGCGCCTTAAGTCTCGCACTAGCCGCAGCGGGGGATAAAAATGCCTTTTTCGCCCCACGAGATAGGTTTTCCTCCTCGGCGATGCGTGCGAACAGCCGGAGGTCGGCGAAATCAAAGTGCATGAGGTACTCCTTCAGCATAACTGTACCAAGGCGTCACTTTTGTCGCAAACTTTGTCCGAGGAATGCCCGCCGAGGTTACATGGTAGCTCTATCAAGCGCTGCTTTCGGTGGAGGCGAATGAGCGGTTCGAGAATTCGAGATTTACCGCAGGGCTCCGCGCTGCGAGACTAGCCTCCGTGCGCAGAAATGCATCTCTTACGAGATGCGGTTGATACCTGGCGGTAAAGCAGGATGCGCTGGCATCGCGTGGCGACTTCTACTGTAACGAGCAGCTGCCGCGTACCAAATTCTTTCGCCCGTTCCCGCTGTGGTAGGTCAGGCGAGGTACTTTCTTACTAAGGCTGCTATGCGTCCCCTTGATGGCATCACCGTTGTATCTCTAGAACATGCAATCGCAGCGCCCTTTTGCACCCGTCAGTTGGCCGACTTAGGTGCCCGGGTTATCAAGGTTGAGCGACCCAAGGTTGGCGATTTCGCCCGGGGTTATGACGAGCGCGTGGATGGCATGTCGTCGCATTTCGCGTGGACAAATCGCTCCAAGGAGAGTCTTGCTC
>NZ_JBFTLX010000341.1:0-5992 GCF_056396665.1 Cupriavidus sp. 05T313
GACGGGCTCGGTGGCGGTGGCGGAGGCTTGTGCCGGGATCATCCGGGTATTGTAGCGGGCGCATCCATGGATCGCACGCCCGCGATGGCGCGCGCAGGGCCGCCGGGAAGCACTCGATGCGATAATCCCACGATGCAAAAAAATCTCTCCGAAGCCACCGCGCAGGCGCTGCCGGGCGGCTTGCGCGGTACCTTGATGGTGCAGGGCACCACCTCCGACGCTGGCAAGAGCACCCTGGTGGCAGGCCTTTGCCGGGTGCTGGCCCGCGCCGGCGTGCGCGTGGTTCCGTTCAAGCCCCAGAACATGGCGCTCAACAGCGCGGTCACCGCCGACGGCGGCGAGATCGGGCGCGCGCAGGCCTTGCAGGCGCTGGCCGCCGGGCTGGCGCCGCATACGGACATGAATCCGGTGCTGCTCAAACCCAGCAGCGATACCGGCGCGCAGATCATCATCCATGGCCAGGCGCGGCTGGACCTGGATGCGCGCGCCTATCACGCCTACAAGCCGGTGGCGATGCAGGCGGTGCTGGCCTCGCACTGGCGCCTGGCCAGCGCCTACGAGGTCGTCATGGTGGAGGGCGCCGGCAGCCCGGCGGAGATCAACCTGCGCGACCGCGACATCGCCAACATGGGTTTTGCCGAAGCGGTCGACTGCCCGGTGGTGCTGGTGGCCGACATCGACCGCGGCGGCGTGTTCGCCCACCTGGTGGGCACGCTGGACTGCCTGTCGGAATCCGAACGCGCGCGCATCAAGGGCTTCATCATCAACCGCTTCCGCGGCGACATCGCGCTGCTGAAGCCCGGGCTGGACTGGCTGGAGGCGCGCACCGGCAAACCCGTGCTGGGCGTGCTGCCCTACCTGCATGGCCTGCACCTGGACGCCGAGGACGCCATCATCGGCTCGCAGGCGGCCAAGCAGGGCGAACTGCTGCGCGTGATCGTGCCGGTGCTGCCGCGCATTTCCAATCACACCGATTTCGATGCGCTGCGCGCGCATCCGCAGGTGGACCTGCGCTTCATCGGCCCTGGCATGCCGATCCCGCCTGCCGACCTGATCGTGCTGCCAGGCAGCAAGAGCGTGCGCGCCGATCTGGCCTTCCTGCGCGCCAATGGCTGGGAGCCGGCCCTGCGTCGGCATCTGCGCTATGGCGGCAAGGTGATCGGCATTTGCGGCGGCATGCAGATGTTGGGCCGGCGTGTGGACGACCCGGCCGGCAACGAGGGCACGCCCGGCAGCAGCGAAGGTTTCGGATTGCTGGACTACGAGACRGTCCTGGCGCCGCACAAGCAGCTGCGTGTGGTGAGCGGCCGGCTGGCCCTGGAGGAYGGCAGCGAGGCAGCCGTGCAAGGCTACGAGATCCATATGGGCGTGACCACCGGCGCGGCGCTGGCGCGCCCGGCGCTATGGCTCGAAGGCGAGCGCCCGGACGGCGCGCAGTCGGAGGACGGCCAAGTGCTGGCCTCCTACGTCCACGGCCTGTTCGACCAGCCCGAGGCCTGCGGCGCGCTGCTGCGCTGGGCCGGGCTGGCGCGGGCCGAAGGCGTCGACCTGGCCGCGCTGCGCGAGGCGTCGCTGGAGCGGCTGGCCGACACGCTCGCCGCGCATCTCGACCTGGGCACCTTGCTGGCGCCCTTGCAAACTTCGCCGCTGGCCGGGCCGCCCGCGCGCGGCAACTGCTAAACTCGCAGGCGGGTCCGCTCCGCCGGGGCCCGCTTACGACAAACGGCAAGGCCGTGGCGGAACCCGGAGCGGCGCGCCCGAGGGCAGCGCCGCCATGGAAAGCCATTGCGGAGACACCCATGCCTGTAGTCGTGATCGCCAATCCCAAAGGCGGCGTAGGCAAGACCACGCTGGCCACCAACCTGGCGGGCTATTTCGCCAGCGCCGGCCATGCCGTGATGCTGGGCGATACGGACCGCCAGCAATCCTCGCGCGCCTGGCTGGGTTTGCGGCCGGCCTCGGCGCCGGCCATCCGCACCTGGGACATCAGCTCCGACCAGATCGCACGTCCGCCCAAGGGCACCACCCATGTGGTGCTCGACACCCCGGCCGGCCTGCACGGCTGGCGCTTCAACGACGTGATGAAGCTGGCCCACCGCGTGGTGGTGCCGCTGCAGCCTTCCCTGTTCGATATCCTGGCCACCCAGGATTTCCTCGCTCGCCTGGCGGACGACAAGCGCGTGCGCCACGGCGAGGTGGAGGTTGGCGTGATCGGCATGCGGGTCGACCTGCGCACCCGCGCGGCCGAGCAGTTGCAGCGCTTTGTCGCGGAGCTGGGGCTGCCGGTGCTGGGTTTCCTGCGCGATACGCAGAACTACGTGCAGCTGGCCGCGCACGGGCTGACCTTGTGGGACGTGGCGCCATCCCGCGTGGCGCGCGACTGGGAGCAGTGGCAGCCCATCATCGGCTGGCTGGAGCAGCCCGCCCTGGCTAAGCGCCCAGCCGCCTGAGCAGGGCGTCCACCGACGGCCAGCTGACGCGGCGTACGGCCACGATAAGGCTGGCGCCGGGAAACGCATCGTCGAACGGTTCGCTTTCGATGCCGTCCAGGCGCCGGTAGAACTCGCGCGCCTGGGTGTTGCTGTCCAGCACATAGAGGAAGAGCGGCTGCCCGGGCCATCCGCTGGCCGCGCGCCGCGCGCAATGCGCGAACAAGCGCTTGCCGAGGCCCAGTCCATGCCATTGCGGCAGCACATGCAGGTTGTCCAGGTACACGCCGAACTGCGGCTCGGCTTCCGCTTGCAGGCAGGCAAAGCCGGCCGGCTCGCCATCCACGCGCGCGAGCGTGACCTCCAGCGGCCCCTCGGCGCCATCCACCAGGCGTGCCCGCCAGGCCCGCAGGCGCTCGGCCGGCACTTCCCGTTCCAGGTAATCCGCCGGCAACAGGCCCTGGTAGGCGTGGTGCCAGCTTTGGGTGTGCAGGCCGGCAATCAGCGCTGCATCTTGGGTCGCGGCGGGCAGCAATTCGATCGATCTGGGCATCTTCAGGGCAGGAACGCGGGGCCGGCGGTGGCCGCGCACGCCATTCTGCCGCAATCCGGTGCGGCCCCGCCACAGTCTTGCTCCCGTCGCGCGCGGGCTTGTAACGCCTGATAGAATCGCGAATCTTTCGCATTCTCATTTTTACTGGCGTGACGTATCCATGCGTTGCCGGCCTGTGATGCGTAATACATAACCCCCCCAAATCTGCTCTCTGCCTCCCATGGTCACCGGCCGCCTGCGCGTTGTCATCGTCAAGATTCATCTCTACATCGGCTTAACGCTGGGTTTGCTGTTCGTCATGCTGGGCCTGACCGGCACCGCCATCGCCTGGCGCGATGAACTCGATGCGCTGCTCAACCCCGGATTGCTGACCGCCTCGGCCGAGGTGCCGCTGCCGGTCGCGCCGGCGACGGTACAGGCGGCGACCGACAAACTGCAGGCCGATCCGCGCTACGGCCGTCCCGGGTTGCTGATGCTGCCGTCCGCGCCGCACGAGGTGTTCGTGGCCTGGTATCCGCTCAAGGGCGCGGATGCCGGCCGTTCGCGCCAGGTCATGGTCGATCCCGTCACGCTGGCGGTGAAAGGGGAGCGGGTCTGGGGCGAGCCGGGGCTGTCGCGCCCGCTGCTGATGCCCACCTTGTTCCAGGTGCACCATTACCTGCTGTCTGGCGAGACCGGCCGGACCATTCTCGGCATTGCCGGCATGTTGCTGCTGGTGATGGTGATCTGCGGGGTCGCGATGTGGTGGCCCAAGCTCAAGCCGCGCGCGGTGTTGCATGCCTTTCGCATCACGCACGGCGGCTCCTGGTCACGCTTCAATTATTCGCTGCACCGCGCGGGCGGCATCTTCGCGGCGCCGGTGCTGGCTACCATGGCGTTTTCCGGCTGGTACCTGGACCTGCCCAAGTGGGTGACGCCGCTGGTGGCCGGCGTGATGACGGTGACGCCACCCGGCAAGCCGGCATCGGCGCCTGTGCCCGCCGGAACGCCGCCGCTCGGCGCGGCGCAAGCGGTCAGCGCGGCCCAGGCGCTTTACCCCGCCGCGCAGGTCACGCGGGTGAGTTTCCCGCGCAAGGCCGGCGATCCCTTCGAGGTCCGCGTGCGCCAGCCCGGGGAGGTCCGCCAGGGCAGCGGCGCCACCCGGATCTGGCTCGATGCCCACACGGGCAAAGGCCTCGGCGTGCGCGATCCGATGGCCGCGCCCGCCGGCGATACCTTCCTCAACTGGATGTACCCGCTGCATACCGGTGAAGCCTTCGGTTTGCCGGGGCGGATCTTTATCTCGGTGTTCGGGCTGGTGCCGCTGCTGTTCGCCGTGACCGGAGTGCTGATCTGGTGGAAGCGGCGGCGCGGGCATCGGCGCCATGTGGCCCGGACGCTGCAACGCGCCAGGGCACGGACCGCCTGACCGGGCCGGGTCTGCACGGGCGGTGCCCCGGCAGGGCCTTGAACGACAAAAAGAGAAGCGGCCCTGGGGCCGCTTCTCTTTGCTACGGGGTAGGTGCGGCGCCAGCCGCTCCCGGCGTCAGATCTCGAGATTGTCGATCAGCCGGGTAGCCCCCAGCTTGGCTGCCGTGAGGATCACCAGCGGCTCGCCCGCCACGTATTCCTCGCGGGTCGGCGGCTGCAGGTCTACCTGCTTGCGGATGGCAATGTAGTCCGGCTTCCAGCCACGCGCCTGCAGCGCAGCCTGTGCATTAGCCTCGATCGCGGCCAGGTCGGCGCTGGCGCTGTTGGCGGCCAGAACGGTATTGCGCACGTCATGCAGCGTCTTGTAGAGCACCGGTGCCTCGGTGCGCTCGTCGGGCGTCAGGTAGCGGTTGCGCGAGGACAGGGCCAGGCCGTCCTCGGCGCGCACGGTCTCGGCCGGCACGATGTCGATCGGCAGCGCGAACTGGTTCACCATGCGGCGCACGATCATCAGCTGCTGGTAGTCCTTCTTGCCGAATACCGCCACGCGTGGCTGCGCGCACGAGAACAGCTTCATCACGACCGTGCAGACGCCTTTGAAGAAGCCGGGGCGGAATTCGCCTTCGAGGATGTCGCCGAGGTCGTGCGGCGGCTCCACGCGGTATTCCTGRGGCTCGGGGTACATGTCCCGCTCGGTCGGCGCAAACAGCACGTACACGCCTTCCTTCTGCAGCTTCTCGATGTCGTCCTGCAGCGTGCGCGGGTACTTGTCGAAATCCTCGTTGGGACCGAACTGCAGCCGGTTGACGAAGATTGACGCGACCACCGGGTCACCGTGCTGGCGCGCCAGGCGCATCAGCGACAGGTGGCCTTCGTGCAGGTTGCCCATGGTCGGCACGAAGGCCGCCCGGTTCTGTCCGCGCAACTGGTCCCGCAACTCGTGAATGGAGGAGATGACTTTCATGAAGTTGGTGTGCTGGTCGTGGTAGGGATGACCCTGGCGCATACGCGCGCCCGAGAAGCCGGTCTGGTGCTCTTGGTGGCGCCGACTGTCGGCGGATTGTAGAGCATGTGGCCCGAGGCGGGCGCCGCTATCGGTGCGGCCTAGCTGGGAATGTACGCCAATCGCACATAAATCGGCGCAAACGGCTCGGCCTGGGTGATCTCCACCAGGGCTTCACGCGAGAGCTCCAGCATGGCGATGAAGTTGACCACCACCACCGGCACGCCCTTGCCGGAGCGCACGGCTTCGTCGAAGAGCTCGCTGAATTCCATGAAGCGCGTATGCTGCAGGCGCCGCAGGATATGGCTCATGTGCTCGCGCACCGACAATTCCTCGCGCGAGATCTTGTGGTGCTGGTTGAGCCTGGCGCGCTTGAGCACGTCGGCCCAGGCGGCCTGCAGGTCCACGACCTCGACATCGGGAAAGCGCGGCGCGAGGCTTTGCTCGATATAGACCTGCGAGTGCAGGAAGTCGCGCCCGAGCTGCGGCACCTGGTCGATGCGCATGGCCGCCAGCTTCATCTGCTCGTATTCGAGCAGGCGGCGCACCAGTTCGGCCCGGGGATCCTCTTCTTCCTCGTCGCTGTCGCTTTTCTTC
>NZ_JBFTLX010000342.1:0-8002 GCF_056396665.1 Cupriavidus sp. 05T313
CTCATGCAAATCACGTTTGCCAAGATTCTGCCGATCGCAGCCGCAGTGGCGCTGGTTACTGCTTGCGGCAAGAAAGAAGAAAAGCCGGCCGAGCCGGCAGCGTCGGCGCCTGCCGCGGCTGCGCCCGCAGCGGGTGGCGGCGAAGTTGTAGTCAAGATCGGCCACGCGGCACCGCTCACCGGCGGTATCGCTCACCTTGGCAAGGACAACGAAAACGGCGCTCGCCTGGCCGTGGAAGAAGTCAACAAGGCCGGCCTGGAAGTCAACGGCAAGAAGGTCAAGCTCGAACTGGTCGGCGAAGACGATGCGGGCGACCCGAAGACCGGCACCGCCGTGGCGCAGAAGCTGGTGGACGCGAAGGTCGTGGCCGTGGTCGGTCACCTGAATTCGGGCGTATCGATCCCGGCCTCCAAGATCTATAGCGATGCCGGCATCGTGCAGATCTCGCCGTCGTCGACCAACCCCGACTACACCAAGCAAGGGTTCAAGACGACCTTCCGCGTGGTCGCCACCGATGCCCAGCAGGGTCCGGCGCTGGCCAACTACGCCACCAAGAGCCTGCACGCCAAGAGCGTGGCCATCGTTGACGATGCCACTGCCTACGGCAAGGGCCTGGCCGACGAATTCGAGAAGACCGCCAAGGCTTCCGGCGTGAACGTGGTGGCGCGTGAAGCCACCAACGACAAGGCCACCGACTTCAAGGCCATTCTGACCAAGATCAAGGGCAAGAAGCCTGATGTGATCATGTACGGCGGCATGGACGCCACCGGCGGGCCGTTCGCCAAGCAGGCCAAGGAACTCGGCATCACCTCCAAGATCGTTGGCGGCGATGGCGTATGTACCGACAAGGTGGCCGAGCTGGCCGGCGATGCCGTGCAAAACATCATCTGCTCGGAAGCTGGCCTGGCACTGTCGAAGATGGAGCAGGGAGCGGATTTCGACAAGCGCTACCAGGCTC
The DNA here is from genome assembly GCF_056396665.1 of Cupriavidus sp. 05T313. NCBI lineage: Bacteria > Pseudomonadati > Pseudomonadota > Betaproteobacteria > Burkholderiales > Burkholderiaceae > Cupriavidus > Cupriavidus sp. 05T313. Next base: position 959 of record NZ_JBFTLX010000342.1, read on the forward strand.
GCTTCAATGCGCCGGTGCAGATCTATGCACCGTTCACCTATGACGCCGTGATGGTCATCGTCGACGCCATGAAGCGCGCCAACTCGACCGAACCGGCGGCCATCCTGGCCGAGATGCCCAAGACGAACTACAAGGGCCTGATCGGCACCATCGCCTTCGATGAAAAGGGCGACATGAAGGAGGGCACCATCACGCTGTACGAGTACAAGGACAAGAAGAAGACCGTCCTTGACGTCGTGAAGATGTAATCCGGGCTTACCGGCCCATCCGAACGGCACCGCGAGTATGTTGCGGTGCCGTTTTTTTAGCCTTGCCTTACATGCAGCATCCTTACCATGGGTGGAGTAGGCAGGCCGCTTACCAGCAAACAACCGCACTACCAAGCCACCCACATATCAACGTCCCCCCGGCATCCACACCATGTCGAGGGAAATTGGACGGAAGCAAGGAGTTTTCATGGATATCCTTATCCAGCAGATCGTGAACGGTCTGGTGCTAGGCAGCATCTATGCGCTGATCGCACTCGGCTACACCATGGTCTACGGCATTCTCGGGATCATCAACTTCGCCCACGGCGACGTCCTGATGATCGGCGCACTGACCGCTTTGACAGCTATCCTGGGATTGCAGAAATTTGCCCCCGGGCTACCCGAATGGCTCACGCTGGTGATCGCGACGCTGATCGCCATGCCGGTCTGCGCCGTGCTGGCGTACACCATCGAGCGGGTGGCCTACCGGCCGTTGCGCAACGCGCCACGGCTGGCCCCGCTGATCACCGCCATTGGCGTTTCCATCATCCTGCAGACCGTGGCGATGATGATCTGGTCGCGTAACCCCCTTACCTTCCCGCAACTGCTGCCCTCGGAGCCGATCGATATCGGTGCCACCGGCGCGACCATCACGGGCAAGGAAATCGTCATCATCGGCATGGCGCTGATGGTGATGGCGGGCCTGCTGACTCTCGTCAACCGCACCAAGCTCGGCCGCGCGATGCGCGCCACCGCCGAGAACCAGAAGGTGGCGGGGCTGATGGGCGTGAACCCGAACTTCGTGATCTCGGCCACCTTCATGATCGGTGCCGCGCTGGCTGCGCTGGCCGGCGTGATGATGGCGACCAACTACGGCAACGCGCACTTCTACATGGGCTTCATCCCGGGCCTGAAGGCGTTCACCGCCGCAGTGCTGGGCGGCATCGGCAACCTGGCGGGCGCCATGGTCGGCGGCATGCTGCTGGGCCTGATCGAAGCGCTGGGCGCCGGCTATATCGGCGATCTCACTGGTGGCGTATTTGGCTCGAACTACCAGGATGTGTTCGCCTTCATCGTGCTGATCATCGTCCTTGTGTTCCGTCCGTCCGGCATCATGGGCGAGCGGGTTTCCGAACGCGCCTGAGGAGAGAGAATCCATGAATACCCCGATTCCATCCCCGGCGGCGCCGGCAGCGCCGCTAACCAAGACCCCGGCCAAGACCATGGCCGCCCTGATGGCCTTCCTGGTGATCGCCCTGTGCGCGCCGTTCCTCGTGCAGACGCTGGGCGGCAACTACTGGGTGCGCGTGCTTGATTTCGCGCTGATCTACATCATGCTGGCGCTCGGCCTGAATATCGTGGTGGGCTTTGCCGGCCTGCTCGACCTCGGCTACATCGCTTTCTACGCCGTAGGGGCGTACATGATGGCCTTGCTGGGCTCGCCCCACCTGGCCAACCAGTTTGAGTGGATCCACCAGCTTTTCCCGAATGGCCTGCACCTTTCCATGTGGTTCGTGCTGCCGTTGGCCGTGCTGGTGGCGGCAACCTTCGGCGTGCTGCTTGGCGCGCCAACGCTCAAGCTGCGCGGCGACTACCTCGCCATCGTGACCCTGGGCTTTGGCGAGATCATCCGCATCTTCCTGAACAACCTCGACCGTCCGCTCAACATCACCAACGGCCCGAAGGGGATCACGGCGGTGGACCCGGTTCACATCTTCGGCTTCGATTTCTCCAAGTCGCACGAGATCTTCGGGCTGAAGTTCACGCCGGTGTTCATGTACTACTACCTGCTGGTGGTGCTGGTGATCGCCATCGTGTTCATCTGCCTGCGCCTGCAGAATTCGCGCATCGGCCGCGCCTTCGTGGCCATCCGCGAAGACGAGATCGCCGCCAAGGCGATGGGCATCAACACCCGCAACATCAAGCTGCTGGCCTTTGCCATGGGTGCGTCGTTTGGTGGTGCCTCGGGCGCGGTGTTCGGCGCCTTCCAGGGCTTTGTCTCGCCTGAGTCGTTCGTGCTGTGGGAGTCCATCTACATCCTCGCCATCGTGGTGCTGGGTGGTATGGGCCACATCCCCGGCGTGATCCTCGGCGGTATCTTGCTGGTGGGTTTCCAGGAACTGCTGCGCGCCGTGGCGGAGCCGGCGCAGAACATGCTCTTCGGCCATACCATCGTCGACGCCGAAGTGCTGCGCCAGTTGCTGTTCGGGCTGGCCCTGGTTGGCGTGATGCTGTATCGCCCGGCMGGCMTSTGGCCGTCGCCGCGCAAGGAAGAYCGSCCGGTGRTSCGCCGSSCGGGCAGCGTTGGCCGTTTCTGACCMGGAGGACATCATGAGCAACGAGAATTTCCTCCTGTCGGTACAGGGGGTCAACAAGCGATTCGGCGGCCTGCAGGCGCTGTCCGATGTGGGCCTGCAGATCAATCCGGGCGAAATCTACGGCCTGATCGGTCCCAACGGGGCCGGCAAGACCACCTTCTTCAACGTGATCACCGGCCTGTACACGCCGGATTCCGGCGAGTTCGTGCTGGGCGGAAAGCCCTACCAGCCCACCGCCGTACACGAAGTCGCCAAGGCGGGCATTGCCCGCACCTTCCAGAACATCCGCCTGTTCGGCGAGATGACCGCGCTGGAAAACGTGATGGTGGGGCGCCATGTGCGCACCAAGGCGGGCCTGCTCGGCGCGGTATTCCGTCCGCCCTCGGTGCGGCGCGAAGAAGAGTCGGTGGAAGACTGGGCGCACGACCTGCTGGAGTATGTCGGCATCGGCAAGTACGCCCACTTCACCTCGCGCAACCTTTCCTACGGCCATCAGCGCCGCCTGGAAATCGCGCGGGCGCTCGCCACCGAGCCAAAGCTGCTGGCGCTGGATGAACCCGCCGCCGGCATGAACGCAACCGAAAAGGTGGAACTGCGTGGCTTGCTCGACAAGATCCGCGCCGACGGCAAGACCATCCTGCTGATCGAGCACGACGTAAAGCTGGTGATGGGCTTGTGCAACCGCCTGACCGTGCTCGACTACGGCAAGGTCATCGCGCAGGGCCTGCCGCACGAAGTTCAGAGCAATCCAGCGGTGATCGAGGCTTACCTCGGTACCCCGGCGCACTGACGGGGGAAACAGACAATGAAACAAACGCTACTGAAGATATCCGGCCTGAAGGTCGCTTACGGCGGCATCCAGGCCGTCAAGGGCATCGACCTCGAGATCCGGGAAGGCGAGCTGGTCACGCTGATCGGTGCCAACGGCGCTGGGAAGACCACCACCATGAAGGCCATCACCGGGCTGCAGGGCTGGGCTGGCGGCGACGTGGAATACATGGGCAAGTCCATCAAGGGCGTGCCCAGCTACACGCTGCTCAAGCAAGGGCTGGCGATGGTGCCGGAAGGGCGCGGCGTGTTCGCGCGCATGACCATCACCGAGAACCTCCAGATGGGCGCGTATACGCGCAATGACGAGGCCGGCATCAAGTCCGACATCGACCGCATGTTCGGCGTCTTCCCGCGCCTGAAAGAGCGTGCCAACCAGCTGGCGGGCACCATGTCGGGCGGCGAACAGCAAATGCTGGCCATGGCGCGCGCGCTGATGAGCCAGCCCAAGCTGCTGCTGCTCGATGAGCCGTCGATGGGGCTGTCGCCGATCATGGTCGCGAAGATCTTCGAGGTGGTGCGCGACGTCTCCGCGCTGGGCGTGACCGTGCTGCTGGTGGAGCAGAATGCGCGGCTGGCGCTGCAGGCCGCGCACCGCGGCTATGTGATGGAATCGGGTCTGGTCACCATGAGCGGCGACGCCAAGGAGATGCTGGACGATCCGAAGGTGCGCGCGGCGTATCTGGGCGAGTGATGCTGCCCGTTTAACTCACGTTTGAAAAAGAAAGCCCCGCAACAGCTTGCGGGGCTTTTTCTTTACGTGTGACCCGGCGATGGGCCGGGCTGCAGATGAGACTCAGGCCAGCTTCTTCAGCAGCGTGCGCAGCTTGCCGATCATCAGGTCGATCTCTTCCGTGGTCACGTTCAGCGCGGGCATGAAGCGCAGCAGGTTGGGGCGCGGCGAGTTCAGCAGCAGGCCTTCCGGCTGCATGTCGCGTGCTTCTTCCACCAGCTGCGGGCCGATGTCCTTGTCGAGCACCAGCGCGCGCAGCAGGCCTTCGCCGCGTTCGCCGCCCAGGCCGAACTCGGACGACAGTGCCAGCAATTGCTCGCGCAGGTAAGCCCCTTTTTCCTGCACGCTTTGCAGGAAGCCGGGCGCGGTCAATTGCGTCATCACGGCGCTGCCGACCGCCGTCATCACCGGATTGCCGTTGTAGGTGCCGCCCTGGTCGCCGGCCTCGAAGCTGGCCACTTCAGCCTTGCACAGCAGCGCCGCCAGCGGCACGCCGCCGCCGATGCCCTTGCCCAGCGTCATGATGTCCGGTTCCACGCCCGACAGCTCATAGGCGAACATCGTGCCGCAGCGCCCGCAGCCGGTCTGCACTTCGTCGACGATGAACAGCAGCTTGTGCTTGTCGGCCAGCTTGCGCAGGCCTTGCATGAATTCGCGCGAGGCGGGGATCACGCCGCCTTCGCCCTGCACCGGCTCCAGCATGATCGCCACGGTCTTGTCGTTGATCAGCTTTTCCACCGATGCCAGGTCGTTCAGGTCGGCCTTGGGGAAGCCCGGCACCTGGGGCGCGAAGATGGTGTCCCAGCCGGCCTTGCCCGACGCGCTCATGGTGGCGAGCGTGCGGCCGTGGAAGCTGTGGTCCATGGTGATGCCACCAGCGCGTCGATCATGCCCTGGTTGGAGTGCCCCAGGCAGTTGACCGCCCAGCCTTGCACGAAGTCCAGGTATCGCTTGCCGTTATGGTCCGTGAGCCACGAGCCCTTGCCTTCGGTAAAGACGAGCTCGGGCCGGTTGGTGATGTACATCAGGGATTGGACGGGGTACTCAGCAAATGCCATGGCGGACTCCAGGGGTCGGCGTGAAACAGGGAAGAGGAGAGCGGAAAAACAAAAAGCCACGGGGGTTGCCCGTGGCTTGTCGACCTGAACAGATGCTATGGACGGTCAGCCGCGAGGCACCCCGGTGGGGAGCAACGTACGGTAGCTGCGTCGATTGATAGCGTAGTTCATGGCGGCCAATATAAGGCGCATGCGCCCGGCTGTCAAAACGAATTTTGGTCGGGCCGGGCATTGTTGCAGCGTGGGGACGGACCGGGTGGCGTTCAGGCCGCCGGTGCCGCCGCCGCGGGGGCCGGGTGCATATCGGCCTCCGAGGTGAACGAGTCGGCGAAGAAGGCGTCTTCGTGCAGGTCGCAGCGCAGGGAAAAGTCCTTGCGCGCGGCATTGATCATCACCGGCGCGCCGCAGGCGTAGACCTCGAAGCCGGACAGGTCCGGGTGGTCTTCCATCACGGCTTCGTGGACGAAGCCCGTGCGGCCGTCCCAGTCGTCGCTGGCCTGCGCGTCGGAGATCACCGGCACGTAGCGGAAGTTGGGCAGATCGCGCGCCCATTGTTCGCACAGCGTGTGCATATAGAGGTCGCGCGGGCGGCGGCCGCCCCAGTACAGCGTCATCGGGCGGGTGATGCCGGTGTAGACCGCATGCTCGACGATGGCCTTGATCGGCGCGAAGCCGGTGCCGGAGGCCAGCAGGATGATGGGCTTGTCGGAATCCTCGCGCAGGAAGAAGCTGCCCAGCGGGCCTTCGAAACGCAGGATGTCGCGCTCCTTCATGGCCGGCTGGCCGTCCTTCGCGCCGAACACGTAGTCGGTGAAGGTACCGCCCGGCATATGGCRGATATGCAGCTCGATCGGGCCTTCCTGATGGGGTGGCGTGGCGATCGAGTAGCTGCGGCGCTTGCCGTCGCGCAGCAGGAATTCAACGTACTGGCCGGCCAGGTACTGCATGCGCTCGGTGGCGGGCAGCTGYAGGCGCGCGACGACGACGTCGTCGGCCACGCGCTCCATCGAGGCGACGCGGCACGGGATCTTCTTGATGGGAATATCGCCGGCGCCATGCACCTCGCGGCATTCGATGGTGACGTCCGAGGTGGCCGTGGCGCAGCAGAACAGCGCGCGGCCCTCGGTTTTCTCCTGCGCGGAAAGCGCGGATGCGGCATGATCGCCCTGGACGATGCCGCCGGCGGTGACACGGCCCTTGCACGATCCGCACGCGCCGTTCTTGCAGCCGTAGGGCAGGCCGATGCTGTGGCGCAGGGCCGCGCTGAGGATGGTTTCGTCCGCGGCCGCTTCGAACTGGCGGCCGCTGGGCATGACGGTWACTTGATAAGCCATRATCACTCTATGAGCMAAAWTCTGTCGCGACGCCGCCTGGGTCGCCCGCGCCTTCTCATCGTCGGCTGTGGGGATGTGGGCACACGTTGCCTGCGTATTCTGTCGACGCGCTGGCGCGTCTTTGCCGTCACTTCGCAGCCGTCCCGCCGCACTGTATTGCGGGACAACGGCGCGGTGCCGCTGGTAGCCGACCTGGACCGGCCCGCCACGCTGGCGCGCCTTGCCGGCCTGGCCGACAGGGTGCTCCACCTGGCGCCGCCACCCGCGCGCGGCGAGGGCGATCCGCGCACGCTGGCGCTGTTGCGCGCATTGCGGCGGGCTGCCTGGCGGCGGTCTCCCGCGCGGGCTGGCGGATGGTCTGCCAAGCCCGACATTCTACCCGAGCGGGGCGGCAGGGGGGCCGCCGCAAGCCCGGCGCGGCGTGTCTTTGTCTACGCCAGCACCTCCGGCGTGTACGGCGACCGCGGCGGCGCCCGGCTGGCGGAATCGCACGCGGTGCGCCCGCAAACCGCGCGCGCCCGGCGC